>CAZAUW010000151.1:0-2885 GCA_964488295.1 uncultured Candidatus Peribacteria bacterium | reverse complement strand
GTACCAGCTCTCGTCGGTCACGATCATGTCCACGAGCACGTAGCCCGGGAACAGCTTGCGTTCCTCCTCCACCGGCTCGCCCTTCTTGAAGACCAGTTGCTTTTCCTTGGGCACCTGCACGTCGAAGATGTAATCGTGCATCCCAAGCGACTCCACCCGCTGCTCGAGCGCTTGTTTCACACTGTCTTCGTAGCCCGAGTAGGTGTGCAGCACGTACCAATTGCGCCCGGCACGCGGGTCTTGCTTTGCCATGGGATCAGGAAGGAATGAGGTTGAGGACGGTCTTGACGATGCTCTGCAGAAGCAAGTCCACAACGCCGAAGATGAGTGCTGCGGCGACGGTGAAGCTCAGCACGATGATCGAAAGCCGGATGGCCTGCTGGCGCGTGGGCCAGCGTACCTTGTGCAGCTCCTCGAGGGCTTCGTTGATGTAGGCGAGGATGAATGACATCGCAGGTCTTGCTTCTGAAAAAACCCCTCGCGGGGATGCTTCTATCATAGCTTTTCACCGGGTGTTTGCAAGCGAATTTCCATAGCCCTACAAGTGATCAAAATCCATACTCCGGCGGCTCCAGCACATGGATTTTGCTCAGTGGCAAAGCAACGAACCACACGCGCCCTTTGATGTCATACTGCGGTACGTAGGGGATGGGATGGCATTTGTCGTCGGCAAAGCCGCGCGAATCGAGGCTGCCCTTGCGGTTGTCCCCCAGCACGAAGTACTGGCCCGCCGGGACATCGTACGTGACGGGCGTGCGGTCGCCGGCACTGGGGACATGCTGGCAATCCACCCGGAAGGTGCTGCCGTCATTCTCATGGCTCAGGTACAAATCTTCTTTGAGCTTGTGGACTTCCTTCTCGCCGCTCTTACGCACATACACGTATCCGTCGCGGATGATCACCTCGTCGCCCGGAGTGCCGATGACGCGCTTGACGTAGTACTTGCCCGGGTCGCTGGGCGGACGCAGCACTACGACGTCGCCGCGCTGGGGTTTGCCGATGTAGTAGGCGAGCTTATTGATGACGATGTACTCCTTATCGAGCAGGGTATTCTCCATCGAGATGCCGTCCACCTGGAAAGGCGACACCAAAAACGTGCGGATGGCCGCCACGATCGCGATGATCACGGCGATGTTGAAGAGGATGTCGAGAAAGTGGTACCAAAAGCCGTGCTGCGCTGGTTTCATCTGGGTCATTGTAGGTGGGGGATTGAAAGAAACAAGGCACAAGATACGGGAAACACATGATCGGATGCCTTTGGATACGCAGGTTCGTGGCTTGCCATCTTGCCTGTCGTGAGTTCCATCGAAGGGTATCGTGGATCTTCGTTGCGCTGTATAGTGTGGCGGATGCTCCAGAAGACATTCTTCCACAGGCATCTCGAGGAAGATGAAACCGTCTCACTCGTGGTGCACAAGCATTGGCTGCTCGGAATCAAAGGCCTCTTCTGGCCCACGGCGTTGCTTCTTTTGCCGTGGGGACTCCTTGCGCTCTCGCACACCAAAGCGGTTGTGTACATCTTGCTTGCCACATCGGCGCTGTGCGCGCTCTGGTGGCTGCGCAATTTCTTCGATTATTACCTGGACGCGTGGATCATCAGCGACCAGGCGATCATCGCGCTCCAGTGGAAGGGGTGGTTCCACCGCGAGTCATCCAGGATTCTCTTTAGCGACGTTCACGGCATCAGCTACGAGATCCACGGCATCGTGGGCACGGTTTTCCGCTACGGCACGGTGGCGCTCGAGAAAATCTCGACGGGCGACGCCATCACGATCCACAACGTGGCGCACCCGCGCAGCGTGGAGGCGACGATTTTGAAGAACATGGAGGCCTACCTGCACACGAAAAACATGAAGAATGAGAAGCACGTGCAGGAAATTTTGGCTGGTTGCGTCGCCGAGCATTTGCAAAAGGAGGGCATGAAACCGGCGAAGAAAAAAGAGACCGCCGAACCGGAGAAAAGTCTGAGAAAAGCGCGCTCCTTCCAATCGTCTGAGATCGGTTCCGGGAGCGCAGGATGATGTGGCTCTTCGCGCTCATCGGCCTCGTGATCCTTGCGGTCATCCTCTTCTTCTTTTTCCGCCCGCGTCGGCCCCGGTTGTCGTCGGCATCGCGGGAACGGTTAAGGAACGAATGGCAGCGCGCATGCGCGCATGCGGATCTCCACCGAAAGCTGCTCGATGCCGACTCGGTCATCTCGCGCCTGCTCAAGACCCTGGGCTACGAGGGCCCGATGGGTGAACAGCTCAAAGCCGCACAAAGGTATATTCCCGGTATCGACGCCGTGTGGTCAGCCCACAAGCTGCGTAACCAGATCGCGCACGAGCCGGGCATGGGATTGTTCCCAGGTCGCATGGAGCAGGCGATGAGGGCCTTTGAGCGGGTGATTGAGAAGTTTTGTTAGTCTCCGGATGGAATTTTGAAGACCAAAGTGCAATCAGTTGGTACCTAACAAGGATTAGCAACCTCGTCTTGTCTCTTGTATCTTGTATCTTGTTTCTTCGCCGTGAAGCCTTCCCTCATCATCATTGGCCTCGGCAATCCTGGCGCCTCCTACGAGCGTACGCGCCACAATATCGGCTTCCGCGCGGTTGACCGGTTATCGAAGGAATTCGGGGAAGGGGACTGGCATGAGCGCCAGAAGTTCCTAAGCCAAGTCCAGGAAGGCCGCGTGGTGGCCGCGCCTATTTTATTGGTCAAGCCGCAGACGTACATGAACCGTTCTGGCGAAGCGGCGCGCAAGATCATGGATTTTTACAAGCTCGATCCGTCGCAACTGCTGATCCTCTGTGACGACGTCGATCTGCCGCTGGGCAACGTCAGGCTCCGGATGAAAGGCGGGCCGGGGACGCATAATGGCCTCAAGTCAGTGGTGGAGCACATTG
>CAZAUW010000150.1:0-2983 GCA_964488295.1 uncultured Candidatus Peribacteria bacterium | reverse complement strand
ATCGGTCGTTTGGAAGTGAGAGAAAAAGCGGTCAGCCTTCCGAGATCAGCTGGCAGTTTTTTCTGATGGCTGATAGCTGGCGGCTGGCAGCTGTTCTACTCTAGAGGCATGAAGACCCTCCAGGATCGTCTGAAGGCAGATAACGCTCTTCTAGCGCCCTATGGCGTCCCTCTGCAAGGAATGCTCGGGAGAATGCACGACGAGCCCGAGGATGAGACGCGTTTCGCGTTCCAGCGCGACCGCGACCGCATCATCCATGCCCAGGCCTTCCGGCGCCTGCAGGGCAAGACTCAGGTATTCGTGGCGGGCGAAGGCGACCACTACCGCACGCGCCTCACCCATACGATGGAAGTGGCGCAGATCATCCGCGACATCGCGCGCACGCTCGGCCTCAATGAAGACTTGAGCGAGTGCATCGCGCTGGCGCACGACCTGGGCCATCCCCCTTTCGGCCACATGGGGGAGCAGGCGTTGGACCAATGGATGCGCGCGCAGGGAGCGTCCTTCGAGCACAATGAGCAGTCGCTGCATATCGTCACGGTGCTCGAGGAACATGCCAAAAGCTACGAGGGGCTCAACCTCCACCGCGAGGTGCTCGAGGGGCTCCAGAAACACCGCTTACGCAGCCAGCCTCGCTCGCTCAGCCTGGAAGCCCAGGCGGTGAACCTGGCCGATGAGATCGCGTACCTCAGCCACGATTGCGACGATGGCCTGCGCGCGGGGCTCTTCAAGCTCACGGAGATCACCGACGTGCCGCTGGCGGCGCTGGCCGCGGGGCGCGCGCTCAAGCGCGGCACCTCAATGCGCGGTTCCCTGATCCAAGTGCTTGTGTTGGACCTGTACAAGGAAACGTCGGCGCTCCTCGCCGAACGCAAGATCGCATCACTCGAATCCGTCTACATGGCGCAAGCGCCGCTCGTGAACCTTTCCTCCGTGATGCGCTCGTCACTCAAGCCGCTCCAGACATTCCTGCATGATCGCCTGTATAGCCACCCGACCATCATCCGGATGAACAGCGAAGGCCAGCAGATTATCCAGGCGCTCTGCGCGCGGTTCTCGCAAGACCCGCCAAGGAAAGTAGAGGAACTCAAGCGGAAGCACGGTGGCACCCTCCCGGTAGCAGTGAAGGACTACATAGCGGGGATGACGGACGCCTATGCGAGAGCGCAATCCGGCAACCCCCATCCCTAGCCCTTCCCCCTATCGTGGAAGGGGATCATTTGCTGGTTGTGCGTCTGAGGCATAGCCCCCTTTCCCCCAGTGGGGGAAAGGGGGTTGGGGGTTAGGGGGAAGCTACATCTTCGGCAGCACTTTCATCGGATCAATGGGCTTGCCCCTCAGGTAGACCGCAAAGTGCAGGTGCGGGCCGGTGGAGAAGCCGGCGCCGCGCGTGCCCGGGCGGCCACCGGAGTAGCCGATCGGGTCGCCCTTCATCACGTACTGGCCTTTCTTGGCGATGAAGCCGCTCAGGTGGCCGTAGAGGGTTGCGTACCCGCTCTTGCTCTCAATCGTGATGTAGTTGAAGCCGAACCCGTGATCAATAACGTCCTTGACGATGCCATCGGCAGCCGCATTGATCACCGACCCCTGGGGAACCGGGATGTCGATGGCGTAGTGCTCCATCTTGAAGCGTGCCTCGTAGCCCGGGTCGAGGAAGTATGCCGAGATGCCCTGCATCGGCGGCGTGGGCCAGCCGAATGCAAGCTGGTACACCTTGCCCACGGCCTCGCGCCCGATCTCCATCGCGCGGTTATCGGCTTCCCACATCTGGCTGAGGGAAGTGAGCAGGAATTCCTGCGCCCCTTGCTTGTCGCGCACCAAGGCCACGAGCAGTTTCGTGCTCTGGCGGAACTGTTCCTCCAGCTTGGGGTCGATCTTCTGGCCCAAACTCTGGCGCTCTTTCTGCAAAACCGAAAGCTCGTAGCGGATGATGTCCTCCTTGTGCTGGATCAGCTGCTGCTCGGTCCTGGCCTGGCGCGCCTGGGTTTCGAGCGGCGAGAGCGGTTGGTCATTCTGTGTATCGTCGGACATGGCCTGCGGGGACGAAGAGGCAGTCTGCGACACACTCGTATCCTGCAGAGTTGCAAGTGTGGCATCGGATGACTGGGCATGCAGTATGCTTCCGGCTGTGACTACGCTCGCCTGGGGTGCCTGCTGCCCCCATTGCATCCACAAGAGTCCCCAACCCGAAACGGCTGCGAGGAAGAGCAGGGTGAGCCCGGGTCGGGGGATGTGGATGTCGATGTGCATTTCCTTTTAGTATAGCAAAAAAGTCGCCCGCGACCTAGGTGCAGACACTTGACAGGAAGGATGTACTGATGATCTGGTATTCAAACACACACCGGTCACCGCACGTAGGGAGCAGGGTCCAGCCAGGCACTCAATTGTTCTTTGTGCGAGACATACCCTCTGAGTACGACGGCCGTGCCTCTATGGATCGCCAGGTGCAGGTGCTTGCGCTCGCCCGCAGTCTCTTGTGTGTAACCCGTACCGAGCACAGCGAGGAAGGATCCGGGCTGCAGCGCCTCGCCCACCCTCAGGTGAATGCTCGCAAGCCGCAAGTGGCCGTAGAGCACGGTGACGGGCTGGCCGCCCAGTACACAAGACTGCACGAGCACGCCACCGTAGCCCGAGACGTAGCGCGCAAGCTTCACCGTACCCGCACAGAGTGCGGAGACAGGCACATCGGTCCGCTGGTCATCGGGGAACGTCTCAAAATCCAGCCCCGTGTGGTAGCCCGTAAAGCGCTCGGGGCTGACAGGCGAGTGGCCGGGCGACACGAAGATGCCGAAGGGCTTGAGAATGGGACGCTCCCGCAGGCGGGGGAGCAGCAAGGCGCCCTCCACAGAAAACGCGGCACTCGTGGCAGCCGCAGAGGACGCTCCCGGCCAGGATATGGCGTGGAGGGAGGAAACTCGCCCCGCGGCGCATGCCCCCAAAAGCAACAAGGTGAGCCCCGGAAGCAGAATCCCCAAACGCATCC
>CAZAUW010000149.1:0-2999 GCA_964488295.1 uncultured Candidatus Peribacteria bacterium | reverse complement strand
CGAAGTTTTACCGTCCGCCTTTGTTCCATATTTGTGGATTGCAGGTAATGAATGAGGCTCGCAATCATCCGGCAAATTCTCTTTGTATGTTCCGCGAGTTCATGAAATTCAACATCAGAAATATACTCTTCGTCCCGGGCGTCATACAGATGCGATCTGACTTCACCAGCGGAACGTTTTGCCACGCAGAGAAATTTGATGAACTCAGGAGTCGTCATGCACTCAAATCCTTCCGCAATGTTGGCAGGCACAGATCTTGCTGCGCGTGTAATTTGATCGACAAAGGAAAAATCCTTCTTCACTTTTTCCCTCTTGCAAATATGCCTGATGGCTACCACAAGCTTTCTGCTCTCCTTCCATGCTTCAATCTCTTCAAAGGAATTGAACGTTGTCATAAACCAATAACCAGTAACCAATAACCAGCAACTCACTTCCGGTACGCGATCATCCCCATGAACCTCGCGAGTTCGATCGCATGCCGCAGCATCTTCTGATGGCGGAGGCAGACGCCCGTGTAGTAGCGCTTCTGGATGTTGCCGAAGTAATCGGTGTACGGCTTGAGCGTGGGGTAGTCTTTGTAATCAATGTACTTGGCACCTCCTGAGCGTGACGAAGGGTCGCAGAAGGGACATTTCTTCATGCGTGGGTCGCCACGCCCGCCCGAACGTCGGTCGGTGCGCGCGGGCCGTTGTTGTTGGGGCTTGGGAGACATCAGAGGTCGAGGGAATCGTCGGAAATGAGCTTATCGAGCTTCTCCTGCAACTGCTGTTCCTGGAGCGCCGAGGCCGGCTCCTCCGCCTTCTTGCGCTCGGTCTGCATCTTGGCCTGCCGCTTGGCCTTGCGCGCCACCTGCTCCTGCACCTGCTCTTCCTTTTCGCGTGCGCGTTTCTGATCGATATTCTCGCGCTCCTTCAGCCATTGCTCGTAGAGCTCGCTATATTTGAGGATCTGGTAATCCTTGGGCGGCTTCACGAACATATGGCGGAGCACGCCCTTGGTGATGCGCAGAGCCTGATCGAGTTCCTTGAGCTTTGCAGGATCCATCTCCTCGTAGTAGACGATGAAGTTCCCTTCGGTGAATCCTTTGATGGGGTACGCGAGCCCCCGGCGTCCCCACTTGTCCTTCATCACCTCCCTGGCCCCCGCATCGGCGAAGAGTCCTTCGATTTCCCTGAGCAAATCCGACTCCTCCTTCTGCCCGAAGGGATAGGGGTACAGCACGCAGCATTCGTAGATGCGGGTGTCTTCCGACGTAGGGACAAGTGAAGGCATAGATGACTTGTGGATAGTAATCCACCCTGAGCGTGTCGAACGGGTGGGTAACCCAACCGCATGAGCGCGGGCCTTCGCGCCCGCAGACGATTGGGAAGTCAACGGGGGCAAACTGTAGGAGATGCCGGCGCGACGGTCAAGAGCCGCTATCGCCCTCCCATGTAATGTGAGGGCATGCCGCGCGGAACCGTTCCTGGAATTGCTGACGCGCTTCATCGGGCTTTTGCTGCGGACAGATCATCGTCCTCCCTGTCACGTCCACGCTCAGCATCGCCGGCTTCCCGGGTTCAGCGATCACCTGCACCGAGAGCCTCTGCAGCTGATACCACACCGCCGCCAGCGCTGCGCCAAAGATACGCTCGATGGAAAGGTGCGCGCCGGAGGCAACCGTCCCCATAAGCGAGACGCTGTAGGTGGGGGTCTGCGGATCCTCATCGTTACGCACGTCGGCCACATACGCATGCAACTGGCGGAAAACGAACCGCGCAATCTGATCAACCGCTTCGAAACTGCTTGCCGTGGCGTTGACCATCGAAGCCGGTCCGTCGTGCGTCACGTCGGGATTGAAGTTCCAATCCATCGTTGACGCATGCAAGCGGCTCCAGAGAAGCTTTTGCATGGGGGGATCGTTCGGTGCCCCTTCAAAGTGCAGGAAATACATTGGCCCGCGAGCTTAGGATTGTCTTCCTGCGGTGTCAAAACTCTCCATCCCTGCGCATTGACATATGATGCGAGGGGCATCGTATTGATGTTAGGAAGTCAGCGGACGGCAAGCCCGGCGAATGTCCGTCCTGCAAGTCAAGCCATTGGGATCTGTTGTACCCAATGGTCGCTGGAATCCTCCTGCATCACCAATGGGAATGGACTCCTACAACGGCAGCTTTTTCTCGATTTCAGCAAGCTGTTTCCTCACCGCATCCTCCTCCTCCTGCGTGTGCGGCAACTGCAGGGCGGCATCCAAACGTTCCTTCGCCTTTCGCGGGTCGGTATCCAGGTACGTCTTGCTGCCCAATAGCAACAAAGCCAGAAAATTCTTTTCCTTGCCTAGTTGCTCCAATTTCGCCGCAAAGTCGGGTTGCCCATTCAGCACTCTGATCGCACTGCTCTGCGCCGACCGCAATTCCCGCACATCCTCGATTTTGCGAATCAAAGTCTTCTTCTCCTCTTTTGGCACATCGGTGACGCCACTTCCCTCACGCGGAGCTTTCTTGCCGTTTTCACTTCCGCCGCCTCCTTGCGCCATCTGCGCGGCATTGTTCTTCGGCGGTGCCGGTACATCCACGGTCATGCTGCTCCAGCCCCGGTCGTGGTTGAGGCCCCCATTGCTCCAGGAGAGGCTGTAGCGTCCGGGTTTGGTGAAATTCACCTGGTCGTAATTCTTCTGCCGGTTATAGGTGCGGGTGACGAACACGCCCACCTCCGGCACCATGGCGCTGGAACCCGCACGAAGACTACCCATATCCAATTGGAACGTGCGGCCATCCGGCCCCTGCACATAGAGCAGAGGTGTTTCCAGTCCTTGGCCGTAGTGTCCCTTGAGCGAGACACTCTTGAGCACCGGCCCCATTGATTCCGGCTGCCGCTCCTTCTGCAAGTGGTCCTTTTCGGTGCGCAATTCTTTTTGCTTCTCGTTGAGCTGCTGCGGTTCACGGCGATCAGCCTCATTCGCGCCGGCAGTGGATGCTGTTTGTTTGTCCCGGGAATTTTTCGGTCTGAAATCCATCCCC
>CAZAUW010000148.1:0-3001 GCA_964488295.1 uncultured Candidatus Peribacteria bacterium | reverse complement strand
CCTGTTGGTGAAAGCCAAAGAAGTCGGGCGGGATCTGCTGCATGCGCTCAAGCCGCTCGAGGAGCTGGCGCACGTCGGGCAGGTGCGCGGGGTGGGATTACTGCTCGGCATTGACATCGTGAAGGACAAGGTGAAGTACGAGCCCGATAGGGAGGAGATCCTGCGGATCATCGATGAGTGCGAGAAAGAAGGATTGCTGATCGAATGGGCGAAGGACTCGATCTTCCTCTCGCCCCCGCTGGTTCTCATAAAAGAACAGGCGCAGGAAGGGGCGAACATTATCGCGAAAGTCCTGCAAAAAATCCCGTAGGGGCATTTCGCTAAATGCCCCGCTACAATGCCGCCATGGAAACAACGCGCCCCTTCTGGTGGCAGCGTACCCCGGTGATCATCGCTCTGATTGCCGCCGCGGCTTTGCTTGTGTACGGCCAGTCGCTTGGGAACCAATTCCTGCAGTGGGATGACGACCTGCTCATCACGGGCAATCCCATCGTGACATCGCACTTCCCGGCGACGGTCGCCAAAGCCTTCACGTCGTACGATCCGGAACTCTACATCCCGCTCACGTTTTTGAGTTTCCAGATCGAGCACGCGATCGTCGGCATCCAGCCGTTGCTCTACCACGCCGATAACCTCCTGCTCCATATCCTCTGCGCTTCACTCGTGTTTTTCCTGCTGCAGCGGCTTGGGATATCGCGGATGGCATCCTCTGCCGGCGCGTTGCTGTTTGCCGTGCATGCGGTGAACGTGGAGACGGTGGCGTGGGTGAGCGCGCGCAAAGACCTGCTCGCGACCACGTTCTCGCTCCTGTCGCTGCTTGCGTATTTGTTCTGGAAGGAGCGGAAAATGCAACGGTGGTTCTGGGCAAGCCTCGTGCTCTTCGCCCTCGCGCTCCTCAGTAAAATTTCGGCGATCACGCTTCCGCTCCTGCTCCTGCTCATCGAGTGGAAAGAGGGAAACCTGGTCGGGAAGAAACAGGCAACGCACATGGCGCCGTTCGTTCTTCTGAGCATGGTATTCGGCATCATCGGGGTCCTGGGGAAAACACACAACATTACTTCCCTCTCCGTTGCCGCAACACTCCTGCTGAGTATCAAGAGCGCCGTTCTGTCACTTTTGCTCTTCCTCTTCCCCTACCGCCTCTCGGCGCTCTACCTGCAGGCGTCGCCACCAACGCTTGGGGACGCGACATTCTTCGGGTCGGCGCTCGTACTCGTCATCGTGGGAGTCATGACGGCGTTGACCGCGCGCAGGAGTAAAACGTTTGCTTTCGGCATGCTCTTTTTCGCATTCGCGCTGCTCCCCTCGTTTGCCAGCTTCGTGAAGAACGGCGACGTGTACGTGACCGCCGATCACTACCTCTACTTCTCCGGCATCGGCCTCCTCTACCTCGCCTGCGCCGCGCTCGACTGGGCACGCCCGCGAGTCGGCCGCGACATCTTTGTCGCAACGCCCGTCGCCCTGCTGCTCCTCGGCGCCGCAGTCGCCGCGCATGCGCGGAGCGCGGTGTGGCACGACAGTGAAACACTCTTCCGCGATACCATCGCCAAAAATCCCCGAAGCGCTTCCATGCACTACAACCTCGGCCTGCTGGAGCAGGCGCGCGGCGATATCAACGATGCGCTGGCGGAATACCGCATCGTCCTGGGGATTGATCCGGCATATCCCAAAGCGCACGTGAACCTCGGGGTCATTGCCGAAAAAACGGGCGACCGGCAGCGGGCATTGGACGAGTACATGCTCGCCCTTGCCGCAGACCCGCGCAATCCCGAGGCGCACAACAACATCGGGCTCCTGTTCCTCGCCGCAGGCCGCACCGACGATGCCATCGCGCAGTTCCAGGCCGCCATCGGCGCCGCGCCGGACTTCACCCAAGCGCACATCAACCTGGGCTACGTCTACGGCAAAAAAGGCATGTACCAGGAGGGGCTGCGGGAATTCCAAACCGCCTTCGCGCTCAATCCGGGGAGCGAGAAGGATGCGGAGCAGTTGAAAGCCGCGATCGAAAAACTCCAGAAACAATAAAAAGAAATCTTCTCCCCGCCCCTAGTGAGGGCTGGGGTGGGGGGCAAACAAACAACCTACACAATCATCATGGCGTCGCCGAAGGAAAAAAACCGCAAGCGCCTGGCAATCGCCTGCCTGTAGAGGTCGAGCACGACCTGCCGCCCGGCGAACGCGCAGACGAGCATGAGCAGGCTGGACCGCGGGACATGGAAGTTGGTAATGAGACCGTCAACAAGGCGGAATGCGTATCCCTGGCGGATGAAGAGGGCAGTCGATCCGCAGCGACGCGCGATGCGCCCGCGCCTGTTGCTGGCCGATTCCAGCGTGCGCACCACCGTGGTGCCGACCGCGATGATCGGCCGCGAGGAAGCATGTGCTTCTTTGAGCAGTGACGCCGTCTTGGCATCAATCATGTACCGCTCGGTGTGCAGTTCCCCGCGCCGCCACTGTTCCTGCGTGAGCGGCGCGAAGGTGCCCAGGTGCACGTGGAGCGTGACGTACGCGATCCGCACGCCGGATTTCTCCAATTCCTTGAGCAAGCGTTTGGTGAAATGCAGCGACGCGGTGGGCGCTGCGATGGAGCCGGGGTCGCGGGCAAACACCGACTGGTACTCGCGCTTGAGCTGGCTGCGTGTGAGCGGGGAATGTTTGATGTAGGGCGGCAGCGGCATCGAGCCGAACTTGCCGAAGACCCTTTGCAAACGCGAGAGCGGGAATGCCGGGCGCAGGCGCCAGTACTTCCCTTCGTGCGATTCGACCGTGAACCCGAGCCTTGCCGAAAGCCGCAGGAATTCCCCCGCGCGCAATTTACTATTGGCCATCACCCGGATCGAGCGCGCGTACGAGCCGAGGAAGAGAACCGACACTCTCCCTCCTGTGTGGCGCGCAAGCTGCAGCTTTGCTGGGATCACTTTGGTCTTATTGCGCACGAGGACGCCCCCGCGCGACAAAAATTTCCCGATTTCGGCAAACGTTGCCCAGTATGCCTTACCGG
>CAZAUW010000147.1:0-3056 GCA_964488295.1 uncultured Candidatus Peribacteria bacterium | reverse complement strand
CGTGAGGTTCTCCTCTTTTTCCTTCAAAATGCCGTAGCTGCGCGCGTAGCCGTTGATGGTGCGGGTGAGCGCGGCCTTGAAGCCCGTGAGGTGGTGCCCGCCCTCCGCCGTGTGGATGTTATTGGCAAAGCTCACCACATGCTCCTGGAACGCCTGGGTGTACTGCAGCGCGACTTCCACGAAACCGTCGGAGCTGTCTTTCTCGAACCAGATGGGGCTGCCGATCCGCTCCTTGGATTCGTTGAGGTGCGTGACATACGACGAGATGCCGCCCTCGAAGTGGAAACGGTAGAGCCGGGGATACTGCTCGTCTTCCGGCGGACGCTTCTTGCGGCCGTCCATGAGCGAAATCGTGATGCCGCGGGTCAAGTATGCCTGCTGGCGCAGCCTCGTCATGAGGATGTCGACGCTGAAGACCGTCGTGTCGAAGATGTCATCGTCGGGCGTGAAGGAGATGAACGTGCCGCGCTTGTCCGTTTTGCCTTGTTTCTTCACATCGGCTACCGGCTTGCCCCTCTTGTACTCCTGCACCCAGATGGAGCCGTCGCGGTACACTTCGGCGCGCATGTGGGAGCTGAGCGCATTGACGACCGATGAGCCAACGCCGTGCAAACCGCCGGAAACCTTGTACCCGCTGTCGTCCCCTCCGAACTTGCCGCCGGCGTGCAGGGTGGTGAGCACCACCTCGAGCGCCGATTTTTTGGCTGTGGGATGCATGTCCACCGGAATGCCGCGGCCGTTGTCCTCCACGCTCACCGAGCCGTCGTCATTGAGGGTGACCGTGATGGAGTCGCAGTGCCCGGCCATCGCCTCGTCGATGGAGTTGTCGACGATCTCGTAGACCAGATGGTGCAGACCCCGCTGGTCGGTGGAACCGATGTACATGCCCGGGCGCTTGCGCACGGGTTCCAGGCCCTCCAAGACCTGTATTTGCTCGGCGGAATATTTGTTCTTGGCCATAACAGGCAAAGTTTACTGAGGTTTAACGAGACAGGCAATGGTTGGGGGCGAAGAAAGATGCAAGAAGCAAGAGACAAGATACAAACGGTATGGAACTGGAAAAACGGCATCGTGTTGTCTCTTGTATCTTGTATCTTGGATCTTCGTCCTCCAGTACTCTCTTCTCTATGCAACGTATCGTCACCGCAACCCTCTGCACCGTGTTCCTCTGCGCCGCCTCTGCGGCTCCCGCGCCAATCGCGGGCATGCCCTTTGCCGACGTGCCGACGGGAGCATGGTACGCGCATGCGGTGAGGGTCCTGCTTTCGAAAGGATACGTGGACGCAACCCAGAAAAATTTCCGCCCGGCCGACACCACCACGCGGGCGGAATTCCTCAAGATGCTCCTCACCCTCAATGGCACCAGCGCCTCGACGCCGCCGTTGATCGCGAGTTTTGACGACGCCGACGCCAAAGACTGGTTCTACGCGATCCTGGAGGAAGCGGCGAAACAAGGCTGGATGCTCGGCGACGGCAAATGCTACGGCACGCACCCGTGCAAAGCACATCCCAATGCCCCCCTCACCCGGGCGGAGGCGGCGGTGCTCCTCACGCGCGCGCGGGGATGGGATCCGACTGGCAAAGCGCCGCGCTTCATCGATAGCGACACGAAGGTGTGGTACGGCTATGCCATCCAGGCCGCCGCCGACCGCTGCATCCTCTCGGGCGATCCGCTCACGATGCAGGTGCATCCCTACGACAGCATGACGCGCGCCCAAATGGCGGTGATGCTCGCCCGCGCGACGATGGATCTACAGTATGGGAAGGATTGTGGGGTCGCACGGTGACGCATGCGGGGGTTTTCGACGATTCCGGTCGCCGGTATTCGATGCACGGTTTGACTTGCATGGAGCCGATTCCTCCCTTACTGTAGGCCAACCCATGGCCATCTACGCCATCAAACACGGCGACGAGTCGAGCGACCGCCTGCAGCAGCGGTTCAAAAAACAGGTCCAGAAGACGGGACTCATGAAGAAGCTCCGCGAGCGCTCCACGTACAGGAAACACCGCACCCGCCGCCTCCAGCGCCTGCGCGCGCTCAAGCGCGAGGAATACCGAAGCCAGAACAAGAAGAAGCAGTTCTATTCGAATATGTGACAAAACAAGACACAGCGCGGCCCTTCGTGGCCGCATGATTATGATGTGTTATAAAATTCCGAATTCCGTGACATCCCATTTCCCAGATGCCGATGACCACGGATAGTGCTCGGGAATGTCGGCCAGGCTTTTGCGTACGGGATTCATGTGGACATACCTCAATGCGGCTGTGGCATCGTGGACAATCCTCACATGATAGCCCCGCTGCCACATCTTGCGGATTCCCGTGTTGAACGTAAGACCGGATTTATAGACATTCATAACCCTGGCAATGGTCTCTGGAGCGGGAACACGCAGGAGAATATGAACATGATCGGGCATGACGACGAACCCATACAAGAAAAACGGATGCAATTGCTGCACTCGATACAGCGTCTCGATTGCTTCCCTGGCAACGGCGGGATCGGAAAAGAAAGCAATGCGGCGCATTGTGACACTGGTAATCAACATCATTTCTTCATGCTGAACAGGATGGAGCTGGCTCATGCCCGGACGCTATCGGGTTCAGCCACAGCAAAGAAGATCTGGGATAGAATATCACGGTGCATTGGTCTATTTTTTGTTTTGCTACAGGCAGAAAATAAGTTCCATAACCGTACGGAACCGCCATAGCGTCATGCGCCCGCGAAGTCATGCGCCCGCGAAGTCATGCGCCCGCGAAGGGGCGCTCTTCGAACGATAATTGTCCGGTATTACGCATGAACGACGATCTTCACCAACTCCACCACTCCCCACACCCCTAAGCCGACGAAGGCGATGGCGCCGAGGAAGGAAATGACCGGCTGTTTGACGATGCGGATGGTGGTATCGGGCGACAGGAACAGGCAGATATTCAGCGCCAGATGACCCGCCAGCACGCCGATGGCGAAGCTATACACATGCACGAGCGAGAAGAGCGGCACGTAACCGGCGAAGTCATCGAGACCCCGATCACCTCGAACTTCCGCGAGGGCCTCACC
>CAZAUW010000146.1:0-3061 GCA_964488295.1 uncultured Candidatus Peribacteria bacterium | reverse complement strand
AGTTTTGACCTAGAAACCAAAGGAGTCCGAAGGGGAAGGGCAAGGGAAAAAGGAACCGGCAAGGGGCAGCACATCACGATCCAGGGCTCCACGGGCCTCAGCAAAGAGGAAGTGGAGAAGATGCAGAAGGATGCCGAGCTGCACGCGGAAGACGACAAAAAGAAGAAGGAGGCAGTGGACGCGCGCAATCAGGCCGACGCGCTGGTCTTCTCGCTCGAAAAACAAATGCGCGAGAATGACGCCAAAATTCCCGACGCGACCAAAAAGAAGGTGAATGAGAAGATCAACGAGGTGAAGGACCTGCTCAAGAAAGACGAGGTGGATACCGAGAAGCTCAGGAAAGCGACGGAAGAATTGGGCGTGGAAGCGCAGGAAATCGGCAAGGCGGTGTACGAAGCTGCTCAGAAGGAGGGCCCTTCGGCTGGCTCAGGGCAAGAAAAAGAAAGCAAAGACGGCGCGGTGGATGCCGAGGTCGTGGATGACGACGGGAAATAACCGGTAGGGGCGCATCGCGATGCGCCCCTACCGGAAAATTGGTATCATCACCGTCATGGCGCGCGACGAATCAGCCCCCGGCAATACCGACATCGATGTCCTGCGCGAGATGGTGCGGTTGGCGGAGAACAGGAGAAAAGAGGAATTGGAAAATGTAGAACGGGTAAATCGATATAACTTGGCTCTTATTGCCTTCTCTGGCTCCTTTCTTTCTTTACTGGTCACAGCGAAATTCGATCTGAAGCTTGTAAAGTTTGCAGGAATTTTTCTTATCCTCTCAATCATTTCCTCTTTATGGGCACTCAGGCCCCGCAATGTCCAGGGTGGTACTCTGCTCATTGCGAAAGATATCGATAGATTCAACAAACACGAAGCCATTCCATTGCATCAATATCTGTTTGAAACAGCCTCGCTCACTGAAAGTGCAGCTACAAGTCTCACAATACTCTCAAAACAAAAGAAATGGTGGACACTCATCTCCGTCATTCTCCTTGCAATTTCTCTCGCTATTACCTACTATTTATACGCATATGCCTAATCCAGGTTCCACCACGGTCGGCCTCTAAGAGACCATCGCATCCCGATCATCGAAGCGGGCAATTTGGATTTTGCGCGGTGAGAATAAATTGGCGGATCTCCCCGCCGCAGAATTTTTCGGTAAGCTCCTTCAAATCGCGCAAAGCTTGCGGCAGAACCTCCGGATCGCTGAGCAGACTTTCGATGACAAGCACGGCATTTTTGGTGCCGGCGGTGAGTTTCGTCCTTTCGCCTTCGCGCCAATTGAGCTTGCGGCAAATGATGCCTTCGTCGTCCCTGTACACGATTTCGCCAAGATCGGGAGGAGAATGTTCGGTCGCACCCAATTCCACAAAGTTTTCGGTGCCATCGGCAACCGTGAGCCGGATGTCGCCACTGGTCCGGTCGAGATCCTCCCCGCCCGCGGTCAGCACGTAGCGCAGTGAAATCACATTGTAGAGATCCACAAGGGGATTGATGGATGGGAGTTGGCCGCCCTTGAGCACGCGTTTGGCAAGCGCTTGGACAGACGGAGGGAATTTGTTGGGGTTGCTGCCAAAACTCCGATGAGCGTCTTGCAGCACCGCAAGGCGGGGGTCTTGCTTGAAGGTGTCCTCGGACAAGGTTGAACGGACACTTGCTTCCGCTTGACGCAGTAATTGGACAATCTCTACGGGCATGGAAGCATTATCGCACCCGCGCACGACGAGGATGCCGACCTGCAGGGCGGGGAGTTTTTCGAAAACTTTAGAATCAACGGAGAATTCCATTACTCCATAGAATTACCAAAAGTTGTGAGAGTGTAAAACACATTGTATCCACTAAGGTCGTATTTGCGATTTTTGCCTACAGAATGAAGAAATACTGCCCATCAGGTGCGAATAGATTGACTAAAATACCGGAATACTTAGATTGCCACGGATGCCAGAGAAAAGAAACGCAAACGATCCTATTGGCCGGAATTTCAAGGCGATGCTGTATGCAAACAAAGTTGCAAATGAAATACTCAGTGCAGGCAGCGGCAGACTCCGGCATAGAATTGTATCACTGTTCGTGTCACAAAAACTAAGTCCCGCAGCAATAGTGGAAAAATTGAACGGAGAGATCGATTGGAGAGAGGGTGTGAGCATCTTCACGAAAGCGGGGGTGATTCGACGCGTGATTCGAGAACTTGTGGATAAGACCTTGAGAAGAAAAATTCAAAATGAGCGCTGGGGTGAACAATTGATGAGAATCCAAGACACCGCGCATAAAAAGCGCGCTGAATGGATGCGGGAACATGGAATGCATGTGTGGACTCCCGAAGAACAAGCTCATTTTAACGATCTCATGCAACAGCAAAACATGAGGTGGGGATCAAGTGGCACGCGGCTGAAACATGCGGCAATTGCAGAGGCAATGAATGAGCGCTTTTCGGTAACAATATTCACCCCTGAAATTTGCAGAAGAAGGTACCTCTATATGCGCAATGGCAAAGCAATGATGGAAAAACGCAAGAAGAGAAAAATGCTCGCATCCTGATCAAAGCTTTCTCCCCACATACTCCGCCAATTCCACCAACCTGTTGCTGTAGCCCCACTCGTTGTCGTACCACGAGAAAGTTTTGAGCAAATTGCCTGTGGTGAGCCCTGTCGAACCATCGCCGATGACCTGCGTCAATTCGGCATCGATGATGGAGCTGCGCGGATCGCCCACGAAGTCTTTTTGCACAAGCGGCCTAGTTTCGTAGCCCAGGATGCCCTTCATGGCGCCGTTTGCGGCCTTCTCAAACGCGGCGTTCACTTCCTCTTTGGTGACTTTCTTTGCCGTGACGACCGTGAGGTCCGTAATGCTTCCCGTGGGGGTCGGCACGCGGATGGAAACGCCGTTCATCTTGCCATTGAGCGCGGGGATCACCTCCCCGATCGCCTTGGCGGCGCCCGTGCTGGTGGGCACGAGGTTCACGGCCGCGGCGCGGGCGCGGCGCAAATCCTTGTGGGGCAAATCAAGCAGGTTTTGGTCGTTGGTGTAGCTGTGCACCGTCGTCATGAACCCGTGCACCAGCCCCCAG
>CAZAUW010000145.1:0-3098 GCA_964488295.1 uncultured Candidatus Peribacteria bacterium | reverse complement strand
CCTTCCCGGCGTCCAGCCTCAGCGTGCCGCTTGCCCGGCAGGCCACGTCCACGCAGAAGCCCAGTTCGCTCGGGTGGTGCGCATCCGATCCGATGGCAAGGAACTGGTGCCTTGTCGCAAACGGCCGCGAGCGGATGTCCGAGCTCACGCGCAGCTTGCGGCCCAGTTTCCCCAAGCCCAAGCGGAAGAAGGGCAAAGCGCACAATTGCTCCAGCCCCAGGTAGCACCCATTGAAGCTCTCGAGGGCCGGCACCGAGGACAAAAATTCCTGCAGGTCATCGTCACAGTCGAATGCCTCCTTCAATGGGTTCTTCAGGAGGTATGGATGCGGGATGAAGTACGAGAGCTCCGACTGCTCCAGGTAGCGCACCATTTCGGCGAGCGTCATCGAGAAGGGTTCGAGCAGCCGCGGGTGACGGTCGTACCAGTCGTCTTTGGCAAACGCGATCACGTCGATCCCCGAGCGCCCGCCGTCGCTCGTCACGAGCTCCGCCCCGGGGAAGATGTGCGTGCGCATGTGCGCGGGTTTCCCCGCCATCAGCATGCGGTACGCGCGGGGGGCGTTCTTGAACGTATGCTCGGTGCAAATGAGCGTGTCCAGTTTGCACCGTTCAATCGCCTTCCACACCGCGCGCACGCGACGAAGAGGGTTTTTGGCTTGGAGGTTCGGATGAAAGTGATAATCGACCCGCATAGGATTCGTATCGGGGGGACTGTACTCGCCTTCCCGGGCATTGGCTAGGGGGGAGAGCGGAAATCGCGAGGCGGTCGGGGCCGGATGTCAATCATTTTGTCTTTCGTATGTCGTATATCAGATGTGGTATGTCGTATCAGTCATTTTCTCCCGACATACGATATACGACATACCATATACGAATCACTCCGTCGGCCTTCGCTGGAGCCTGCCATGAGCGCACCGAATGGAGCTTCGGCCGACAGGCCATTTATTCGGCTAACATGCCTTGGCTCTGCAACTCAACCATTTCACGGTAGATATCACATCTCTTCATCAGCGTCTCGTGCGGCGCGACGTCGATCAGCAGGCCTTTGTGGAACACGGCGATGCGGTCCACGCTGCGCACCGTCGACAGGCGATGGGCAATAATGAATGAAGTGCGATCTTTGATGAGTTCTTTGATTCCATCCTGAACGCGCTTTTCCGTCACAGAGTCGAGAGCACTCGTGGCTTCGTCCAAAACCACGATTTTCGGATTCTTCAGGATCGCCCTGGCAATGGCCACCCGCTGCCTTTGCCCGCCTGACAGGCGAATGCCCCGGTCGCCGATGAGTGTATGGTATCCCTGTGGCAGAGGTTCGATGAACTCCGCGGCCGCCGCGCGTCTTGCCGCTTGTTTCACCTCCTCATCGGTCGCGTCAGGCCGGGCGTAGCGGATGTTTTCCAAAATCGAATCATTGAACATGATGTTATCCTGCAGCACCAGGCCAATCTGGGCTCTCCACCACTGTAAATCCAAGAGCCGCAAATCCGTCCCATCCACCATGATGCTGCCTTCCGTGACGTCGTAGAAACGGTTTACCAAAGCCGCAAGTGTGGTCTTGCCTGCGCCAGAATGCCCCACGAACGCCACGCGCTCGCCGGCCGTCACATCCAGAGTGATGTTGTGGAGCACTTCTCCTGCGTGAGTGGGAACCGGGATGTTCGTACACTCTTCGCAGTCGGGCAGCCGGCGGGGATGTTCATGAGCGGGAGGATGCGGGTTTTCGTCGTCCGCCTGATGTTCCCTTTCACGGATGTTTTGCAGCGATTGCTCGTCTGCCGCGTCGTTCAGGGCATCCAGGTCGATGACCGGTGCCTTGATGCCGTAAGAGAAGCAGACCTGTTCAAACTGTATGCGGCCCTTGAGTCCGTCCGGAATGCGGGCTGACGGAGCATTCTTGACCGAAACGGGCGTTTGGAACAGTTCCTGGGACAACCGTACTTTTCCCATCTTCTTGTTCCAAAAGGGCAGGATGCCCGAGAGCATTTCCAGCGGCGTGAGCACCCGGTAGAACGACGATTGGAAAAAATAGAGCCCCCCGAGCGACAGCTGATTCTTCACGTACAAATAGACGCCGATGCTGGTCAGTAAGATGCGCGTCATCATGAAAATATTGATGGCTTCAACGGCTGCCCAGCGGCGGTTCACCCGCATTTGGCGGTCGAATACCCGCGCGTTGGATATCTCCAGCTTCTGCACTTCCCACCGCTCCTGCGCGCCGGATTTCACCGAAAAAATATTCGTCACCGCGTCGTACGCCCTGCCGATGCGCTCCACCCACGCCCGGTTGGCCTGCATCTGGAGTTTCATGGTCCGCGTGGTGCCTATGACGACGATGAGGACATAGCATACGATGGCACCGATCAGCATGAGTGTCAGCGTCTGGTTGATATGAAAGCCGATGAAGAGGAACACCACCGCGGAGAGGGCGGACGGGAGAATCTCAATCACCACGCTGCGCTGGAGCTCAGCCAGATTTTCCGCCCCCTCATCGATCAATTTCACCACTTCGCCGGATTTCTGCTGCGTATGGAAGGCGATATCCAAATCCAGTATGTGGCGTCCGTGCTCCGATCCAACTCGGTTACAATGCTAACTCTCCACGTCATGTACTTTTCGGCCGTTTGAAAAATGGACAGGAGGACGAATAACAATAGCCACCCGCCGAAGACCACCCGCAAATCCACGGAGGTTCCGCTGCGCAGGAGCATCAGCTGGTTGATGGCAAATTGTGAAAAGAGCGGTTCTGCGATCCAGAGGACCGTCACGGCCAGCACCAGGCATGCCAGCAGCCCGTACATCCGGCGATGCCGAAGCATTTCTTTGCGAATGAGGGCGAGGAGAAGACGCATGGGGCAGGATAGGATAGGATCAATGCGGGCATTTCCCAAAGAAATTCCCGGATAAATTGCGAATGAAAGTAATGGCGCGCAATTCATAACTCGCACGTCGCGCTTCCTTTACAATGCTTCCATGAACCGGCAAGAACGCCTCGAAAAATTTTCAGGGTCCATGTGGCACTGGTTCTCCCGCCACAAGCGCGCGCTGCCCTGGCGCGATCTGGACATCAGTGACGACACCCAACGCGCATACATGATT
>CAZAUW010000144.1:0-3102 GCA_964488295.1 uncultured Candidatus Peribacteria bacterium | reverse complement strand
GGGTCGAACCCACAACCTTCGGCTCCGGAGGCCGACGCTCTATCCAGTTGAGCTACAAGCGCAGGGAAAAGAAGTATGAATCAAGGCGTGGAAATTATGAAGTGAAGAAACGGGCACATGCAGAGCGGGTTTCCATACCCGCGGATGCACAATCATAGTGAGGGGCGGCAATCAACGTTTTACAAACCAAAAAACCCCACCGTGTTCCTCGTCGTAATCGCATCAGTCTCTTCCAATGGCTTCTGTTTCAAGTGGGAAACAAGTTTCGCCACTTCCAAAACGAACGACGGCTCGTTGCGTTTGCCCCGATGCGGCACGGGCGCAAGGTACGGTGCGTCGGTTTCGATCATCGACTGCTCCAGGGGACACTGGCGAATCGTGTCGCGGATCACTTCGCCATTCTTGTACGTCGCAATGCCGGTGAAGGAAAGGAGGTAGCCACGGTGGAGGAATCGTTTCACATCCTCAAACTTCTCGGTGCAACAGTGGATGACGAGCTTCGGCGGCCTGATGTCATCCACGATCTTCCAAACCTCATCCACGGCCTCGCGGCAGTGCACGACCGCCGGAATCCCCAATTCTTTCGCAAGGAGAAGCTGATCGCTGAAGGCTGACAGCTGGTCGCTTTTGCCAGAAAAATTGTAATGGAAATCCAACCCGATTTCCCCGATCGCCTTCACCTTCTTGGATGACGAAACGAGCGACGAGAGACGATCGAGGTCACGCGATGCCCACTCTTTGGCCGCATGCGGGTGCACGCCGACCGTGGCAAAAAGCTCCGGATAGCGCTCAGCCAGTTCGATACATTTTTCTGATTCCGCGATGGTATCGCCGATGCAGACCATCCGGGTGACTCCCGCCTGCCGGGCCCTCTCCAACACTTCCGGCAGATCTTTCTCGAATTCCCTGGCGGCCAGGTGACAGTGCGAATCAATCATAGTCAAATGAAACTCAAGTGCCCGTGAATGCACAAGTCATCCTGAGCCCTTCCTCCGTCAGGACAAGCTCGTCGAAGGATGGCAGTGCGAATCAATCACCGGTACACCTTAGCGTGTCGCCCTGAGCCCTGTCGAAGGGCGATCATCCGCTATACCCTACCGTGCCCAAGAAATATCTGAAATACTGGCTGCATGCCCGGCCTTGTCCATCACCGCCTGCTCGACGCCACGTTCAAGGTGATTCTCGCCTCGGCCATCACGCACCTCCTCATCCTGGGATTCCAATCGCTCACGGACGGAAACATCACTATCCTCAACTACTTCGCCATCATCGGGCTCAGCAGGTATCTTCCCTGGCTCACGACGAGTGTGGAGGGAACAGTGATCGGATTGGGGTTCACTGTGCTGCTGTTCGTGGTTGCGTTTGGCACACAAAGGAAGCAATAACTGGTGGGTGAAAGTGTACCGGTTATTTTCCTATGGGCATTCCAAGACACGATTGCCGTAAGGACAGAAGGTATGTCTCGCTATGTCAGTATTGGACAAATCAGCCCGACGCGCTTGCAAGCTTTTGCTCTACCAGAGGAAAAATCTCGGCATCGACGCGATAGCACTGATCGCCATTGCTCACTTCAAAGCTGATAGCAGCATCTCAAGAGCTGCTTTTTCCGTCGTCATATTCGGATTCACAGCTCGGAGTTCGCGCAACACTTTATCAATTTTGCCATCAATGTCTGTCCATGCGGCCGTGTCTCTCGGCTTCAATCTCGCTTCGGCCTGATCCCACTCGTACTCAAGATCGCCAATGCGGGCCGTCGCTTCGGATTGCTTGCCTGCATTGAGAAGATCAAGGGTATCTTGGGTGATGGTCCTGAACGTTGAGAGATCCCCTAGAGGAGAGGTCGGCTGTACGACTCCTGTTCCTGTGGAAGCGGTTGAGCCGGTAGTTTCCTGCGGCTCCGGCGCTCGTAGTTGCGCCTCACGCACGTTGTAGCCAATGACGCCTACGATGACTAAGAGGGAGACAACAATGCCCGTTTGCCAGATGCCTCCCCGTTCTTTCGCTTCCGGCGGATACTGTTCTTCGGACGCAGTGATGACATCCCTCTTCGTGAGCGACAGGTAGAGGACGATCAAGAAAATCGCTCCCAAGAAGAGAAAGCTCGTTGTCGTCGTTCCGAGTCCCAGCCCGCCATGATTCGGCACTTGGGTGAGCAGATCACCCAGCGACGCTCCAAGAGGGCGCGTCAGGATGTAGATGAGCCAGAAGGAGAGCACCGAGTGCATCCCCGCTTTCCACCCGATAGCGAAGAGGAGGATGAGGGATGCGACGATGATCCCGGTGAGCAGATACCCGATGCCAAGGCCTTCCGCATACAAATCCCCGGTGGCCGTCCCGAGTGCGAAGGTGCAGAGGATGGCGAGCCAGTAGAAGGCTTCTCGGCGCGTCGTGTCTATGGCGTGGACGGAGAGCGTCTTTTCACTCATGTACCAGACAAGGAAGGTCAGTCCGAGGAGCACGCTAAAAAGCACGGTGCTGAATTCCAAGGGCACGCCCATCGCGTCTGTCAGGTTGTCGGTGACGAGAGTGCCAAAGATGCTGATGAGGGCAACGGTGAGCCAGTAGATCGCCGGGATGTATTTCCTTGATCTGAATTGCAGGATCAGCGCGATCACCAGTAACACGCCCGTGACGATGGAGGTGCCCGTCAGACCGAAGTTGAGATTCACATTCAGGAAGTCCGCTGCCGTCTCCCCGACAGTGGTGCAGAGGATTTTGATGATCCAGAAATACAGAGTTACCTCAGGCACCTTATTCAGCATTTTTCTGATGTTGGCGTTGTTCATATGGGTGCCATCATACTCCAATCCAATTCATCACTGGAGAGCTAGGAATATTGCCATTTGGCAATCTATAGATACTCTCATTGTTACTGAATGGGTGATAGAAGTCGTCTCCCCTATCTATATCCATGACAATACTTAAACTTCCTCATACTTCCACAAATACATAATTCCTTCCTTGGTATCCCATTCATTGCGGCCCTTTCTAGACGTGCTGCAAATGCATCCCCATCTCTAAATGATTCAATTTTGATCCATTGAGGATGGTAACTATCCCTTGACGGCAAGTAATGACAAAGACAACATAAATCCTGTATAT
>CAZAUW010000143.1:0-3126 GCA_964488295.1 uncultured Candidatus Peribacteria bacterium | reverse complement strand
GTCATGGTTCGACAGGGCTCACCATGACAACGCTCGACATTTATGAGACTAGTTCTTGTATCTTGTATCTTTGTTCGTGCACCACGCTGCCATTTCCCCCGAAAGGTACTACCATATCCACATGCAACGCTCCCCTCAATCGCATAAGGGCCAGAACGGCAAGGTAGCCGTGGTCGGCGGATCGCGCGCCATGCACGGCGCGCCGGTATTCTCGGCCCTCAGCGCCGAGGCGAGCGGGGTGGATCTGATCTACCTGTCGCTGCCCTCGCATCACGCGGAAGCGGCGAAGAACGCGTCGCTCAACTTCCAGGTGCATCCCTTTGGGGGCGCCGACATCACGGCCAAGGATGTCGACGCGATCCTGGAGTTGCTCGCCACCGTCGATAGCGCCGTACTCGGGCCGGGTCTGGCGCGCGACGCCAAGGCACAGGACGTTATGCAGCAGATCATCGGCGCAGCCAGTTGCCCGCTGGTGCTCGACGCGAGCGCGCTGCAGGAGTGGACCCTGAAGACCGTGCAGGGGAAAGTCGCGGTGCTCACGCCGCACCTGGGCGAACTGGAGCGGTTGGGGGTGGAGCCGCAGCAGCTGGGCCATGCCGCCAGGCAGTACGGAGTGGTGATCCATCAGAAAGGTCCGGCTGACCGCATCGCAGCGGCGGATGGAACGGTACGGACGGTGGAAGGCGGCAATGCGGGACTCACCGTCGGCGGCACGGGCGATGCGCTCTCGGGGCTCATCGCCGGGCTGATCGCGCAGGGGACGCAGCCGGCCGAGGCGTGCGTGATGGCAAGCACCGTGATCAAGCGGGCGGGGACGATGCTCTATGAAACCCAGGGATTCGCCTACTCCACACGCAAGGTGATCGGGCTGATTCCGCAGTTGCTGCATATGCTAGAATAGTGTGGAATATTCCCTCAATCCTATGGACAAGGAATGCGTGCACTGCGACAGGGAAGGCTTTGCGCTTGAGCATATCATCAAGGAGACACCGCATTTCCTCACGGTCTGCGACGTCCACCCCCTCACGGAAGGACATTTACTGATCATCCCCAAGCGACATGTCTCCTGCATCGGCGCGTGCACGCAAGAGGAGTTTGCGGAGTTCCTGAGATTGTATGAAGAGATGAAAGCATTCATAGCAAACCAGTTTGGAATGGTGGCGACATTCGAACACGGAAATACCGCGCAAACGGTTTTCCACGCACATTTTCATCTTCTGCCGTTTGGAGGGAACACCGCCGACATCCTCCACGAAGGCGAGGCCTTCGGCTCAACGACTGTCGACACACTACGCAAGGTGTTTCAGGACAGGGGCAAATACCTGTTCTTCTCTATCGGGAGTGACTCTTGGGATGTCGATGTACGCGTGAGTGTTCCGCGTTTTTTCCGCGACCGATTTGCGCAAGCCATGGGGCATCCCGAGAGAGGGGATACGAAAACCATGCGCGCCGATCCATCCATCATGGATCAGGCAAACCAGGAAATCCGCAATCTACAGTCCCGGTGGAATGCATACTCTTCTGGATTGTGATTGAAAGTCCTTTCAAAATTTTGCGGCCCTTCGAACAAAAACTTGTCGTGGCGATCTTCAAAAAAGACGACGACATCCAAAGCGACAGGCAGGCGGCGGACATGCTGGGCGCATCGAAAGCGGCTGGACTCCACCAGATGCACGGCAACCGCGTGATCGTCGTGCGCGATGCGCTCGATCGCACGGAGCAGGCTGACGGGATGATCACCGATGTACCCGGACTGGCACTCTGTATACGCGCTGCCGATTGCCAGAATTTTGTGATCGTGGAGCCGGAGCACGGGGTGATGGGCGTGCTGCACGTGGGCTGGCGCGGGCTCATCCACGGCGCCATCGCGTCGTTTTTCGACATACTCAAGCGGGAGTGGGGGATCGAGCCTTCGTCCGTCTACGTGGGAGCCGGGCCGTCGCTATGCATGCAGTGCGCGGACTTCACGGATCCCGGCAAGGAACTGTTCCCGCTGCCGTCACGCTTCATCCACGGCAAGCATGCAGACCTCCGGGCGGCGGCGACTGCGCAGTTGCAGGACTTGGGCGTGCCACCCGGGAGGATCGAGCGGCTGCCCGACTGTACGCGCTGCCATCCGCAGATCTACTGGACCTACCGCGGAGGGCACCGGGAACACGTGAAAGCGGGGCACACGAATGTCCTGGCAGCCATGCTGCGCGCCTCGTGACCCTTACTTCTTGCGCCCGTTATTGGGTAGCTCGTCATACTCCAGGAAGCGGAACGTGGAGAGGATCTGCTCGGGGGTTGTGAGGATGGATTCGGGATCGAGCATGCCCTGCGCCTTGGCCTGCGCGAGTTCGGGATTGCTGCGCGGCATCACGATCCTGGCCTTGATCATCACGTACGAGCCGGCGGCCGGGGGCTTGGGGAAATCGCGGACGAAGAGGTAGCTCGCCCAGAGCATCGCGGGATCGTCGCTGAAGTACGGGGTGGTGAGCGCGTAGGTCTGCCGATCGGCGATCTTCCATCCGCCCTGCTGCATCGAGGGATCCAGCTGACTTTGGATGGAACCGCGGATCTTCTGGAAGGTGATGGATGTTGCTTGCCCAGCGGCTGCACCGTTCTGCGTGAGCACCAGTTGGCCGCGTTCCTCGCTCATGGCAAACGAGGCAGGGTACTTCACAGCAAAGCCGTAAGCGGTATTCCGGTACCGGTGCCAGTCCGCAGCCTGCACGTCGGTGGCCGAGCGTACGAGTGGCGACTTGAGCGAGCCACCCTCATGCCGCCATGGCTGAATCACGCCGAGGAGCAACCCCACGGCAAGGCCGACGATGAGCATCGGGAGGCGCCTGAGCATAGGTCAACACGGTATCGGCGATACCTTCATACAAGAGACAATATACCGCATACAACATACACGTCTGAACGCCAATATCGTAGACAGCCTCTGGATGCAAGAGTAACGTTGGCCACCGTCTCGACGGCACGTCAGGACAGGTACGTTTCTTCTCTAACAGCTTGATAGGGGAGGCTTACTCACTCCGCACCGTGGTGCGGGGTTGCGGCCACCCACCTGGTCACCCAGGGACAAGCGTCTCTGCTCCAACGGTCGTTTGGACGTGAGAGAAAAAGCGATCAGCCTTC
>CAZAUW010000142.1:564-3154 GCA_964488295.1 uncultured Candidatus Peribacteria bacterium | reverse complement strand
CCGACGGTCGGGTTCGGGCCATGGAAATTTACTGGGACGGGATCTTGAGGCTCGGTTTGGGCTGCGAGCCCAGGCTGGCCCCCGCGGGGCTGCTGAGGCTCATGTTGGCGATCACCTCGGGCGAGCCGGTATGGGTGAGGATCGGGACGATGAAGGTCTTGGTGGTCTCCCCTGGTTGGAATGTCATCGTGCCCGAGGTCGCCGTGTAGTCGCTCCCCGCGGCGGCGCTGCCGTTGGTCACGGCGTAGCTGACGCTCACGGTCGTTTTATTATTGCCAAAGCGTTGTACCGAGATGATCGCCTGCTTCTGGTACTGGTAGACGATGTAGGTATCGGTGCTGAACTGCACGGTGGAACCGGAGCTCGAGGCATTGGCCTCGTCATCCACGATCGTGAGGATGGCGGTGGACTGGAGGTCTATGCCCGCGCCGCCAGTGGGGGCGCTGAGCGTCAGGTTGACCGTCCGGTTGCCGTCCAGGCTGCCATTGTCGATCGCGGCGATGGTGAAGGTCTTGGATGTTTCGCCTGCGGCAAAGTTGAGCGTGCCGGCGCTGGTGGTGTAATCCTTGCCGTTCTTGGCGGTGCTGTCGCTCGTGGCGTAGTTGATGCTTGCCGCCCCCGTCGAGCCGCCACTACGCAGCACCGTGACGGTCACCGACCCGCCGTTCTCCATCAACCCGTACGCGGACGCACTGAAGCCGAAGGCCCCGGCACCCGCCACGGACGAAACCGACGAGCTGGAGGATCCTCCCGACGACGACGCGGTATTGCCGAGGATCGTGAGCGTGGCCGAGGAGGGCGAACCCAGCGCGGCCCCGCCGCCGGGGCTGCTGAGGGTGACATTCAACGTCTTGGTGGGCTGGCCGTTGCGGTTGAGGTTGACGCTGATATTCTTGCTCGTCTCGCCGTTACCGAAGGTGAGCGTGCCGGCCGAGGCGATGTAGTCGCTATTCACCATCGCTGTCCCGCCGCTGAAGGCGTATTTGACCGACACCGTGCCCTGGTTGCCGTCGGTGCGCACCACCGCGATGGTGGCCGAGTGCGCGCTCACGGCGACATTGAAGCCGGAGGTGGTGAAATGAATGCTCCCCGCCCCCGCCACCACGGGCGCGCTGGAGGAGCTGGACGCCACGGAGGACGATGAACTGCTGGAACGGCGCACCGGGATGGGCGCGGGCGCCACAGGCGTGGCGCCATTGATGGCGCGGTCAATCATCACGGCCACGTCGGCGCGGGTCACAAAGTCACCGGGATGGTACAGCCCGTCGGCACCACCCTTCACAATCCCCTGCTGGTAGAGCCTCCCCACGGCGGCATCGTAGTATGCTCCCGGCTGCACGTCGCGGAAAAATGACGATCCAAGCTCCCCCGCGGCCAAACCCGTGGTGACTGTCCCCACGAGAATGCCGATAAAGAAAGGGAGCGTGAAGAATTTTTTCCAGGAGGCGGGCAGGGACATACGAAAAGCGGAGAACGAAGTACGGGCGCAGTATGCGGAGTACACATAAAAGAATGCAATAGACAGGATGGCAAGAAGTGCGATGAAGTTGTAGACGTTCCACGGCGGGGAAGAACCGGAAAGATCCCCAGCGTAAGAGGCAAAAGGATTGTACCCGGAGAGAACCGTGAAAAACCCTCTGCCGCCCATAGCCACGGGGACGTTTGATGATGGCGTTTTTCTCCTCCTTCCCCCCTCATACGTATGGCTCATCCCCAACACACCGTTCGACCATCTTTTGAGCAATTGGAAGACCGTCGATTGCTTGCCACTCTCACTGGGCAATTCATTCCCATGCAGCAGTTTCAGGATGCATACGAGCGCATTCTGGCCGGGCAGATTCACGATGCAGCAGATATTCCCCCGCAGGCAGACGCCAGCGGAGTGCTTGGCACATTGCTCGCGCTCAAGCAGGGTGATGAAGACGCACGCGCGGATGTCGCCAGTACACAACATGAGTTGCAGCTATGGAACACAACACAGCAATCAGACAGCATGCAGCTCACCGATAGCCAGAAGCAGGAATCCGCGCTCCAAACGGCACTCGCCTCCGCGCGCGCATCCGTGCCTGATATGGGCGCATGGCCCGTGAACCCTAAAAACGGACTGCACAGCCTGAATGGCATCGACAGCGCTCCGTTTGCGGCCATGGCGGCATCGCCCGATGGCAAGAGAGTGCTCACGGTGAACAGCAACGGCAAAGTAGTGATTTTTGATATGCATTCGGCGCAAGCCCTCAAAAGCATTGAGACCGGCCTCCAGGCCATCACCGCAATCGCCTGGGCACCGGGCGGCGACGCGTTTTCTCTCACAGGAAAGATTGATGCGCATAACGACTGGCACCTGGAAGTCTGGAATACGGACGGCACGCAGCGATGGATGAAGAGTTACGGCAAAATCGGCGCCATGGACACGCGCTGGAGCGCGGACGGAAACACCGTGAGCGTGGCCATCAGCCCGGGCCAATCGGTCCTGTATGACGCAACCAACGGTAACCAAAAGATGCGCACAGGGTCCTATCCCAATGTCCATTCATCGGCACTCTCGCCCGACGGGGCAGTCTTCTACCTCGAAACCCGCCCGGGAGTGCCG
>CAZAUW010000142.1:0-554 GCA_964488295.1 uncultured Candidatus Peribacteria bacterium | reverse complement strand
GGTGAGGGCATTAACCGGGAAAAAAGGGGCAATCAGGAGGGCATTCAAAGATATCGGCGGCGATGTGTCGGCCATCGCTCCCGGCCCCGATGGCAGGTTCCTCATCCTCGGGGGCTTCCAAGGGCAGGTGATCCTCTACAAGCTCGGCACGCGCGACGTCAGCACACTCATGGAAGGCGGCGGGTGCGTATCGTCTGTGAGCTGGAGTCCGGACGGCACGAGCATTGCGATTGCCAAATGTGGCGGGCCGACCCCTGCCGGCGTCACGGTCTTCACACTGATCAACGGTGAGTTCACGCAAACGAAGTTCATCCGGTTCCAGGGCGCCGATGCCTCGCTGAAGGCAGCATTTGACCCCAAAGGCTCGCTCTACGTGAACACAAGCTATAGCGGGACTCCGTCCATTGGATACCTGCCGCTCGGCACACAGGATCTGGATGGACTCGCGGCACAACTCTCAAAGCTCCAGGCGCGCGAGAACGACCTGGCCGCCAGGTTCCAAGCCGATGCGAAGGCCACTGCCAAGCACAAAGCGGCGGTGGACGCTGCCATGG
>CAZAUW010000141.1:0-3157 GCA_964488295.1 uncultured Candidatus Peribacteria bacterium | reverse complement strand
CTGCGCCTTGTTGTTTTGGTATGCGGAGGCACCGGCAGCATCATCATGCAGATTGGATTCAAAGGCCTTCTCCAATCGAGCCAGCGCCTCCTTGCGTTTTCCCCGCTCCAACTCCAGCGCAGGCGCTTTTTTCCGGGCGTCTCGAATGCGTTGGACCAGGTTTGCACGAATGCTTGCCCGCATGAAATTCGGCTCGGCGAGTGTGCGGCTCAACGCGCAATCGAAAGCCCGCTCCAATGCATCCTTGCGAAAAGAATGATTCGGGCATCCTGTGGTCCGACAGCCCGCATAGCGATAGCGCGAAATCGAAGCGTTCTTCGTGCGACGCGAGGTCGAATACGCGCGTACGCGTCGGCCGCAAAGCGTACAGATCACGAGCCCCGAAAGAAGGAACGACTCTCCATCATTGCGAAGCCCGGGTACACCGCTCCCGATGCCGCGGCCTCCCATTTCGCCGCGCCAGAATTCCGCCGAGATCGGCGATTGGAAGGCGTCTTCGATGACCACCGCATTGCCGGGTGACGGGACCTGTTTGCGCTGCGGCAGATCGCCTCGCTTGGCATTCGGATTTGGGACGAAGTCCACCCTAGTTGCGCCATAACGAAACGTCTGTTTATACACGGGGTTGTTATAGCGGTGTTGCAATGTGCTCACCGCGACCTTAGTCCCTTCCTGCGCCAGCACCCGCGCCGCTTCGCGAAACCCATACATGCGGCACAGTTCCATATGGCGCGCTACGATGGGTCCATTTTCCGGATGCGGCTCCAATATTCCTTCCTTCTTGACGAAACCGAATGGAACTCCGGTTAGCCATCGGCGGCGGCCGGCGAGCCGCCGCATTCCGTCCCGCACCCCCCTCGCATGATACAGCCAATGGGTCTCGCTGAATAGGAAACCAATGCTGGCGAGAGCGTGGTCATCGTCGGAATTGAAATCGAATATTCGGCGGAACGCGTGAATGGCAATTATCGCGCCGTGATCTTTAAGCGCTTTGAACAACCCCGTCGAAACCAGCACGCTGCGGGAAGGTCGAGTCAGATCGTAGATGAGCACGCGCCGGACCTGCCCTGCTTTTACGTCAGCGATCAAGCGCTCCAGCTCCGGGCGTCGCGGCGACATGCCGCTGGTGATCGCTTCGTAGAATCGCTCCCGACGCTGTGGAAAAGGCCAGCCGAGCTCTTCGGCCAGGCGCGCGAGACATTCTCGCTGTTTGGGGATCGATTCGATTTGCTTCGCCTTATTGGTACTCTGCCTGGCCAAAACAGCCACATCACCCAAATCCCCGACATCGCTCACGGCGCAACCTCCTCGACCACGATCCGGCTGCGTTCGAAAATCACGGCGCGCAGCGGGGGCTTCCGGAGGTTTTTCTGCAGGGCCGACTCTTTCGTTTCAAACCACGGGGTCGCCGTCGTTGCCTCTTTCGCCAACGACTCGGGGACGTTTTCAATATCAAGGATCTTCTGCTTCAAGATCTCGATTGACTCGCGAACGGGCTTCATTTCGCTCGCAAGAGTCGTCTCCGTCCATTCGCCTTCCGCGAACTTTTTCACCATCTGGCTAAGACGCATTTCTAGATTCTGAACACGAGTGCGCACTTTTTGAGCATCGCGCTTCAACTCCACTTCATTTGCGGCTGACGGCTTCTCTCTCGCTAGACTCTCCGCCTGCTGTCGAAATGCTGGGTGCCGTCGTAAAGCGTCTCGGACGGGTGCAGTCTGGATCAGTGTGTTGGGGCAACCCAATGCCCGACATGAGAAACGGTGCCCAGGATTATTCCCCTTGTGTACGCTGACCAACATGTAGCCGTGATGCCCGCAAAAGGCCATGCCCGCGATGTCATTGTCTTGCTTCTTTTCAAACGAGGCGGCTCCCTTCACACGTGTTCGGAAAACAGCTTGGACTTGCTGGAACCTCTCTTCCGATATAACTGCCGGGTGCGCATTTCGCACAACCTTCCATTCATCCTTCGGTAAATTACGGCCTTTTTGAGACCTATTCCAGACAACCGCACCCGTATACACAGGATTTCGGACAATTCTTCCGACATCCGCAAATGTCCATGGGCGATTTTTTCGAGGGCCGCATACTCGTCCAGCGACTCGATCAGCTTCAAGGCCGACAGAAATTCGGTGAAGACCGTATGAGCTGACCTCGTTAAACGCCCGCTTAACGACCTTCATCTCTTCTTCTAACGGCTCCAATTTCTTGTCCTTGCCGCGCTTGTATCCAAATGGGACTCTGCCGCTTCCCCAACAGCCTTTCTGCAGGAGGCGCTCCGTGCCGTCACGACATTGGCGCCTGAGCTGCCGCAGGAAAAACTCGTTGGTAAAGCCTGTGAGGCCCAGCATCAGGCGATCCTCGACATTTTTTAGATCGACGGACCGCCTCATCGAATAATTCCAGACGGTCACTTCGTGCTGCAGGCACAGGCCCCAGACCATCTGCGCGAGATTCTGATTCCTGGCCAGTCGGCTGTCGTCAAATATCCAGAGAGTTGCCACCCTCTGATTCTCGATGGCCTCGATCAACGCGAGCAAACCGGGACGGCTGCACTCGCTCCCAGATCGATCATCCTGGAAGAATTCCAGTTGCCCCGGGATTCCCTTTGAGGTGAACCAGGCGTTCAGCAAATCGCGCTGTTTAGGAAGGCTCTCCTCTTGATGCCTGTGCTTCTGATTTTCGCTTTGAGGCGTACTGACGCGAATGTAAGCCGCGTGGATCTTCACAGCGCCTCCAGCGTATCTCGGAGTTCTCCGCAGACGAAGTCGACCGTCTTTCCTTCAAACTTCTCTCGCGTCATCTTATCCCGAAGAGATGCAATCTCGGCGTCAGAAACAGTTATCGACCTCTGAGCAGCATGAACGTGAAATCCCAAAGCGCAAAGTGCGTACCGGAGCGAATAGAAAAGGGACTCGTCGGGCACTACGGTTGTCAGCGGATGCTTCTGATAAAATGCGAACCGGGCGGCTGGCTGGAGACATTCCCAAAAACATTGAACGATCGGTTCCTCCACGACCGGCTCCGCGTCAAGTCGTCCTTCCTCAATAAGATGGTTCCATCAAGACGCGAAGGCCCGATTCAGCCTGGAATCTGTCCCTCGGCGGGTCTGACGCCGGATCTGTGGCCAAAATTCCTCCCCTTCCCTCCTAAGTTT
>CAZAUW010000140.1:0-3180 GCA_964488295.1 uncultured Candidatus Peribacteria bacterium | reverse complement strand
TTTTCCTTAGAGATAAAAAGACATGAATCGGAGTTTCTCATTTGAATAGAATCATGGTGAGTTTTTATCTCTGAGTCCTTTTCTTAAACATACATCGAACAAACCAGGAATGGAGAAACAAGAACATTGTCATGAAAAAGCTGACGATGATAATAAAAGCTACGGAAAGTATTGTGGTGCCCGAAGCGGTCAGGTCAGCGAAATCGTCACCGGCTTTGAATCCTTCTGCAGTCTGAACTTTGGTGGCAATGACACGATAGACAATGACAAATACAACAACCGCACACATGCTCATAATTTTTTGCCGTCGTGTTAGGGGAGAATACAACACGCCGCTGAGAGTGATAAGACCGATGCTTAGCCCTAAATAGGTACTCGGATTCAGTATCTCGCGGAAAAAATACGATGCAGCCGACGGCCCCCACTTATGCACCATGTAGAGATACACCAGAAGAAAGAGAACAGCAGCAGTGATGACAGCTTGGTAACTTGTTTTTTTGAGAACGACAGGAGACATACTCATATGAATGAGGAAAAGGAAGATGGTGCCGAAGGAGGGAATCGAACCCTCACACCTTGCGGTACACGATTTTGAGTCGGCCCACCGGTGCCGATCGTCACCTGGTGCCATGGGTGGGACTTGAACCCACAATCCCTTGCGGGAACGCGATTTTGAGTCGCGCGCGTATACCATTCCGCCACCATGGCACGGCACGTTCGGTCGTGCGCGCCTGCCTGCCGGCAGGCAGGTCTACCAATTCCGCCACTTCGGCTTATTGATACGGGAGAGAACGAATGAGAAGAATGATCGATGAGGCGGTCATGGGCCCTTCGGCTTTGCTCAGGACAGGCCCTGTCGAAGGGCCGCCACTTCGGCATAGGAAAATGGTAGCTTTTTCCCCTATGCGAATCCAATATGCAAGAATAGCTCATATTCCTTACCACCTTCCTGTATGCGCCTCACCAGTTCCGCCTTCCAGCCCCACCAGCCGATCCCGTCGCTGCACACCTGCGATGGCAAGAATGAAAGTCCGGCGTTGGCGTTTGGCGAAGTGCCTGCGCAAGCCAAGAGCCTGGCGCTCATCATGCACGACCCCGACGCGCCTGTGGGCGATTTCGTCCACTGGGTGGCATGGAACATTGCTGCGGATGCGACGGATGTGCCCGCAGGCGCGCCGCCCGCAGGGGCGATGGAGGGCATCAACGGCGCGGGGAAGAAAGGCTACTTCGGGCCCTGCCCGCCCTCAGGCACCCACCGCTACTACTTTGAGCTCTACGCGCTCGATACCCGGCTGGATCTTCCCGCGAGCACCACGAGGGATGATCTGCAGAGCGCAATGGAGGGGCACCAGATCGCGCGCGCGGAGCTGATGGGGACGTATGCGAGGGAAGGGGAGTGAAGAATCCAAGGAAACCAAAGAATCCAAGGGTTGTTTGTCCTTTGATTTCACGTTTGAGTGCGGCTTCGTTTGTCCGCGGCGATCAAGTCATCCGGGTGTCTATTTGCTTTGGAACCTATTCACATATTCTTCTTGCTGGAGGAGGAAGTTCCCGACGAATTTGTTGATGCCGGATGTTTGGGCGACGCCAACATGCTTCACATAGAACGACTCCAAGTCGCCGATCTCCTTCAGTTTTTGCTGCTTCTGGTCGTAGTTGAGCGACCGGTTATTCTCCACGTATTTTTTTTCCTCGGCGAGTAGTGTGAGGATCACCTCATCTACGTTGCCCATCCCCGATTTGTCGGCCCGCTCTTGGCCGGGCTTCTTGCCGGCGGAGTACAAGGCAATTTCAGGCCGGGCCAAATTCCCCACGATGTCCGCAAGGGACATATCCCGCATCTTTGTGGCCAAGCTCTCGAGCGTGCGTAGGGTTTCCCCGATGTCCGAGCGCTGCTGAGCCTCACGCACGTTTTCCCAGGTGAGGTTCTTGATCTCGGTGAGAGGCTTCTTGATGGCATCGCGCATGCGGCCGAGGCCCTCGGTCACCTTGCGTTGCAGGATAGACCGCATGAGCGTTTCAATTTGACGATACTGCTGCGGAAACTGCATCGCCATTTGCGCCAAAGAATCGTTCGTTTTTTCGGGGGGCTTCTTGCCATCCTTGGCCAGTTCTTTTGCGGGCGGTTTGGTTTTTTGTTGTTCAATGTCAGCCATTGTTTTATATTATAGCATTTATAAATTATTTTGCAATACGCGTACAATCAATGTCCAAAGCAGCCTATTTACATGCGCATTGCCTCGCTCTCGCCGGCGGTAACGGAAATCCTTTTCGACTTTGGGATGGGGAAGCAGATCGTCTGCTTCGACCAGTTCAGTAACTTCCCTGAGGAAGCGAACGCCAACCCGCAAATGCGAGGGCACCACTCCGTCAAGCCGGATGATGTGCGGGAATTCTCGCCCGACATCGTCTTCACCGGCACCGTCATTCAAAAAAATCTGGCTGATGACCTGCGGGCGGCCGGATTGAGCGTCATCTTCCAGGATCCCCGCTCCATCCATGATATCTACGAGAGTATCCGGCAGATCGGGGCGATCGTGAGTGCCGAGCCGCAGGCGGAAGCGCTCGTGCTCTCGATGCAGCAAGGGTTCAATGCGGTGAAGAAAAAATCAGCGCTGCTACCATCGCGTCCAAAGATCTATGTGGAGGAGTGGCCCGCCTTCGCTCCTGTGGGAGCTACGGAGGGCAGGCCCTCCCCCCTCCGCACTGGGCCGACTACGGCAGGCAGGCCCTCCTCCCTCCGCATTGGATCGACTTCGCAGAGCAGGCCCTCGAATCCGTATGTCTCCGGGAACTGGGTGCCCGAGATCGTGCGGCTGGCGGGAGGTACCCCGTTCCCGATTGCGCCGGGCGAGCTGAGCCGCGGAGTGACGTTGCAGGCGGTTTTGTCCTTTAACCCCGATCTGGCGGTCCTCAGCTGGTGCGGCGCCGGATCGCTTGCCGACAAGACGTTGTTTCTCAAACGTCAAGGTTGGGAGGATCTTCATGTGATAGGGTCAAACCGCGTGCGGGTCATCGACGATTCACTCCTCAACCGCCCCGGGCCGAGGCTCGTGGAAGGGGCGCAGAGGTTGTATGGGTGGATGTTTGAAATGCTCCACTAACGTATGTCGTATACGTATGTGGTATATCGGGATGCCCGACATACGATATACGACATACCATATACAATTTCCTTTT
>CAZAUW010000139.1:0-3213 GCA_964488295.1 uncultured Candidatus Peribacteria bacterium | reverse complement strand
CAAGACGGTGATCCTGGCAACGGGCTCCAACAAGCGGCATTTGGGCGTGCCAGGTGAGAAGGAATTCTCGGGTAGGGGCGTGACCTACTGCGCCACCTGCGACGGCTTCTTCTACCGCGGCAAGACGGTGGCGGTGGTGGGGGGAGGCGACAGCGCCGTGGAGGGCGCCGCGATTGCCGCCCAAGTGGCCAAGCGGGTGTATCTGATCCACCGCCGCAATGAATTCCGCGCCGAGCCGTACTGGGTGGATAGGGTCAAGGCGCGCGAGAACGTCACCTTCGTGCTCGAGAACAGCGTCAAAGAAATCGTGGGTGAGGCGAAAGTCACCGGGGTGAAATTGGAGAAGCAGTGTGAGACAGTTGGATCCGACATGCTCCAGCTTGACGGCGTCTTCATCGAGATCGGCTCTACGCCGGCCACGGACCTGGCCAAGCAGCTGGGCGCGGCGCTCGACGAGAAAGGGTATTTAAAAGTGGATCCCTCCATGAAGACGAGTATCCCCGGTTTCTTTGGCGCGGGAGACGTGACAAACGGCAGTAATTACTTCGCCCAGTTCACGACCGCTGCAGGGGAAGGTGCTGTTGCCGCCAACAGCGCCTTCAATTACCTCAGCACGTCTCCGACGAAGGGCTATATGGTGGGGTGATTAACTCGTTGACTTCCGCTCGGCTTTATTTACAATCCCCTCCTTTTTACATTTCCTATTTGATCTATGATGAATCAGAGATCAGAGGGCAGCAAACCCCCGGGCGTACTGGGTGAGTTTGCACATGAATTGAAGGAATATCAAAAAAGGAAGAGGCAGGGAGGATGGGACAATCTCAGTGAGTCTTTTGTGATGCAGTGGCAGCTGGAGCAGCTTGAAGACCTATGCCATGCAATAGCGGAAAGAATACACAGCGCCAAGCATCCTGCTCATCGTGAAGCACTCAGGACTCTCCTGAGTGCAAAAGTGCATCAGCTGCGTTGTTTGCTCAGGCCGCCGGAATATTTCACGCGCCCGATACGGGCGGACGGTACGCCGTTGTAGGCTACAATTGACCGCATGTGGTTGTATCTTCAGCTGGGTGCGGCAACCTTTTGGGCCTCGTCGAATGTCCTCAACTCCATGATCGTACGCAAATATGCGCAGGATCCGGTTGTGCTGATATGGTGCCAAACATGCTTCAGCATAGTGATTTTCCTGTCTGTTGCCGTTCTATTCCCGCTCTCATCCCGTTGGGTGTGGCCACTTTTTACGGCCGGGATGCTCGGATACGTTGGCGATCTGGTGTTCTTTCGTATTCTGAATATTGTTGATGTGTCCGTGTCCAATATCGCCTGGGTGTTCTTGTCGGTTATCCTCAGCGTTCTGGGATTTGCCTTCTTCCACGAAGTTTGGTCGCTGCCGCAGACGGTTGGCGTCATTGCCGTGTTGCTGGGCACAATTCTCCTTTCACTATGGGGCAAACACATTCCAAGCGCGCACGCGTTACTTCTTCTGTTGCTTCTTGCAACCCTCTATATGCCTTTTTATTTCATGCAGAAGATGGCGCTTCTGAACGGAGATGCGACTATCGCCGTTTTCTTCTGGTCCATGCTCGGACGGGATCTTACCTCGTTTATAACACCCTTGCTCATACCATCCTTGCGTCACAGATTGTTTGACGGCATTCCGCCCGTACTTCCATTCCACCTGTTCAATGCTTGCGTCATCCTGTTGTTTTTCTCCGCAACCTACCTTACAACGCTGGCATTCCGCTTGGGACCGGTGTCGCTGGTTTCCATCGTCGGCAATGTGCAACTTTTTCTGGTTCTGGCCCTTGCCGTGCTGGTGGGCATATTCCTTCCGGGCATCGCCCCGCGCGAAGGGTTGACCATACGATCTTTCTCGACCAAAACCATCAGTTTCCTGATCGCGTTCCTTGGCCTTGCGCTCCTGGCGGTTCATCAGTAACATCCGCCCGCTATATGCCCCGCGGCAAGCGCACCGTCTTCGGCATGTTCTGCAAGGAATGCAACACCCGCATCGGGTCGATCCGTCTGCATAAGCAGAAGGACGGCGCGTCGTGGAAGGATTTCAAGACCCAGAAGTACTGCAAAGTTTGCCGCAAACGCGTGGATACCAAGATGAAGGAGGAAAGGCACTCGAAGTAGCGTTTTCCAATCCAGGTATATCGTTTGTTCGTTTATTCGAAAAAACGAACAAACGAAAAACGAACAAACGTTTCTACGGTTCTAGAATCACTATCAACCCGCCTGGCGCACGATTTATACTTTCCCCATGCCCGACGTCTACCGATCGGCGGCATCCGTCCTGGTGCTGCGTCCTGTCGCAGATGGCCAGGGGTACCAGCTGCTCCTTTTACATAAGCCCCGCAAGAAGGATGCGTGGCAATTGCCCCAGGGGGGGGTGGAGCAGGGCGAAGATACGGTGCGCGCGGCGCTGCGCGAGCTCAAGGAAGAGGCATCGCTGAGCGACTGCACCGTGATCGGCAGGAGCGAGTCCGTCTACCAGTATGACTTCCCCCCCGCGTTCCGCCGCTTTCGTCCCGATAACGTCTGCGGCCAGCGCATCGAATACGTCTTTGCCATGGCCAAAGCCGACGCCCCTGTGACGGTTGATGGCAAAGAAGTGGACGGGTTTGTGTGGATTGACGTTTCTGAGCTTGAGAAGTACATCAAGAGGTTTGAATACCTGGAGTTGGTGGGGAAACTGTATGAGGAGGCGCAGATGAAGATACAAGATACAAGATACAAGATACAAACCGGTAGGTCATGATCTGATCTCTCCAGAGACGTTTGTGTCTTGTGTCTTGTATCTTCAGAATTTCGTCCGTTCCCGCGACTATTTCAATCGGATTCCTCAGTATTCCCCCATGCGCCTTCTCTCCCTCACTCTCGAGCAACTGCGCAATTACCCCCGGTTGGAGCTCGATCTCTCGGGCGCGGACTTGCACCTGTTTGTGGGCCCCAACGCGACCGGCAAGACGAATATCCTCGAGTCCATCTCCATCCTGGCGCTCACCAAGTCCTTCCTAGGCGCCGAAGAGCAGGATGTGACACAGTGGGGCGGCGAATATTACCGCGTGAAGGGGATGGCGCGCTGCGACGACGGTGAAGAGAAGGAACTGGAAGTTGTGAGCCAGATCGCTCCCCGCAGGCAGAAGGCGTGCTTCCGTAACGGCGTGCGCAGGGCGCTGAACGAGATGGTGGGGGAGTGCCCCGCCGTGG
>CAZAUW010000138.1:0-3237 GCA_964488295.1 uncultured Candidatus Peribacteria bacterium | reverse complement strand
GTGGCCGGTGGGGGGGGAGGGAACCGGGCTTCCCGGGTGCGCGAACCAACGGCGAGGCGTTCCCCAGGGCCAAGGCGCTGGCCGGGAACGCCGAGAAAGCCCTCGGCAAGCCGGTCACGCTCGTGGAGGGTGGGTCGCGTCCGATCCGTAACGTGGCGTGGTGCACCGGTGGGGCGCAAGGCTATTTCGAGGCCGCGATCGCAGCCGGTGCGGACGCCTTCATCACCGGCGAGATCTCCGAGCCGCAGACGCACTACGCGCGTGAGTCGGGCGTCGCCTTCCTCGCCTGCGGTCACCACGCGACAGAGCGCTACGGCGCGCCGGCGGTCGTTGCCCACGTGGCTGCGCAACTGGGCCTGGCGCACGGCGATGCATTGACCGTGTCGGCCGAAGGCCAGGATGCGGCGGCGGCGCTGGCCCACCTGCAGGTGGTGATGCGCCGGCTGTCGGCGCAGGAGCAGACCGAGGCGGCGCTGGCCGCACAGAAGGCGCAGGCGCACGCCGCCCAACAAGGCTGGGTACCGCCGGGTCACCCGCTGGCGCTGGCCGGCCTTCCCGCAAGCCCGGGCCTGACCATCGGCCGCGTGCATGTGCTGAGCCAGGGCGAGGAGGGGGATCTGCTCTGCATCAGCAAGCAGGGCCAGATGATCCGCATGAAGTTGAGCGACATCCCCTCGCGCGGCCGGGCCACGCAGGGGGTCATCGTCATGCGCCTCAACGAGCGCGACAAAGTGGCGACCATGAGTGTGGTGATGGAGGATAAGGAAAGCGAAGAGGCGATCGCCCAGGCGGCCATGGAGGAGCGCGAAGGCGAGGTGGAAGCCATCGAGGAGCAGGTCGAATTGGTCGAAAAGGAAGCCAAGAAGGCCGAGCGCCGCGCCAAGCGCGTCGCCAAGGAAATGGGTAAAAAATAGCGCGGGCGATCATCCATAGAGACGCCATGCCATGGCGTCTTTACGCTTGCAAGTGATGTGGCTTCGTATACAATAGATCGGCTATGAAGAGCGGTATCCACCCAGAGGTCTTTGCCAATGCCAAAACCACCTGCGCCACGTGCGGGACGGTCTACCTGATCCCGTCCACCATCAAAGAGCAGACGGTGGAAGTCTGCCGCAATTGCCACCCGGTCTACACGGGCAAGGCCCAGAAGGACGTGCGCGGCGGCCGTGTGGAACGATTCAGGAAGAGAATGGCGGCGGGAAAGAAGTAGTGTATTGTGTCGCGCTATGGCTCATCGACTCACCATCGTTCATCCGTTCTATTTTGGACCAGTGAAAGAGGATTCGAATGTGTTGGATCAGGGAAAGACAATGACCGGATTTTTGCATGCCGTGTCCTGCAGCAGTGCCGGATTCCGCATCAACATGCAGAGGATATTTGCCGCCGCTCACCTGGCGGGCACACTGCGCAGTCGCGGGGAAGATGTGATACTCACGGCGGTCGAAGGCTGGGCAGGGCATACGATTGGCGGCGAGGTTCGTACGGGGTCTGCGGTGACCATGTTCATGAACCATGCCCTCAAAAGCCGCGGGCTCGTTCCGCCTGTGCCTCTCTTCGCGAAAAATGTCTCGCGATGTACGCGAGAGGAGGCCGGCGGTGTCCGTGACGTGCTGCATTCTATATTGCATTGGCGCCAAGCGGGAACCGACTGGAGGGTGATCGGTGTCACGGGTTCCGCGTCTCCGTCCAAAGGCAGGGCATACCAGAATTTGTACCGGGCCTTTGCGGGAGAGCATGGGCGCGCAAGCAGGCTCAAGGTTCTGTACCCGCACGAGGCGCTCCTCCAAGGCGGGCGGGTGTTGTCCATGGACCAAGTCCATCTTCGTCGTGCCTCGCAGCTTTCACAATTGGAACATTGCAGGGCGCAATTGCTCGAGGCCGGTCCCAATGCGGCAGTCAATCTCCTGTCGCTCATGTACCGTCTTCTCATTCACCCGTCCGCAGATAAAGAGTTGGAGGTGATGCTTGCCCATCGAATTCGGCCTGACATAGGCCGAAATGACATGTCAGGAGAAAGATGATAGTTCTTTGCTCTTTAAGATTTTGTGCTATAATGTATCTATGGTTAGTACAAATCCTGATCAAAAATACGATGATGACATTCGCAATGCTCTTCCTCTACCTTCAGCATCAGGGAAAAATTCATCTTTATCAAGAGAAGTAGCTTTGAGTGTCGGTTTTGATGCGAATTCTGAAATGCGTAAAGCGGCACTCATTCTCAACGCTGCAAAAAGGGTAGCTGAGCGGCTCGGGTTGCAGGGGGCATTGGACGGCTTGCCATTTACGCCTGAAATTAGCAAGAGGGTTCATGATCTGTTTGAAGTAGGAAAACAGGAGTTTCCCAAACAATGGCATCCGCGGGCAAAATACGGTTGATGATTTGCAAATGATAAATTTTCTGTCACTCCCCTCTAAAGAGTGCTATAATTTTTCTCATGGACAGCCGTCAATCGAAGCTTTTGGTCGCGATTATCGAGCAATTCATCAAGCTCGGAGAACCCATCGGATCGAAGCAGTTGCTGGAGGCGGGGGATTTTTGTCTGTCGGGAGCGACGATCCGAAACGAAATGCGGGAGCTGGGCGACGAGGGGTTCCTGGAACAGCCGCACATCTCCGCGGGGCGCATCCCCACGGTCAAGGGCTACCGCGCGTACGTGAAGGACTTCATGCAGCCGACCCTCTACGAGAAACAAGTGCGCAAGAAGTTTGAGACGCTCCGGGAGCAGTATTTCCAGCGCAAGGACCAGGAGCGCGCCTACGAGGCCGTGGCGTTGCTCGCGCAGATGACGCCGAACGTCGCGTTTGCCACCGTGCCCCACAAGCCGCGGGTGTACTTCCTCGGCCTCTCCCACATCCTCCGCCAGCCTGAATTCGCCTTGAATCCCCGTTTGGCCTCGGGCGTGGTGGAAGTACTTGAAGAGCGCCTCACCGGTTTGCTCGATCGTGTGGAGGTGGATGACCACGTGCGCTACTACATCGGCGACGAGCATATTTTCCCGCAGATCCAGAGCTGCAGCATGATGGTGACCGAGTACCGTGTGCGCGACCAAAAGGGCGCCATCGGCATCCTCGGGCACATGCGGATGGATTATGCGTACAACACGGTTGCACTTGAGTTGGTTGCGGATTTGCTGAGGTCTTAATTCGTATATCGTACGTTGTATATCGTATGCCGTATATGAATAGATCATTGATGCGATATACTACAAACAGAAGAGAAAGTAAGGACCCCGGTAT
>CAZAUW010000137.1:0-3293 GCA_964488295.1 uncultured Candidatus Peribacteria bacterium | reverse complement strand
GGGTGTCGACGAACGTTCCCGACGGGCTGCTGGTGGTTCCGACCGGCCACCTGAAGGTGCGGGCCAACGAAACGTTCTACTCGTTCCGCCCCTCGTCGGACTTTTTTTACCTGACGGGCAACATGGAGCCCGACTGCGTGCTCGTTTTCGTCCCGCACGACGGGGGCCACAGCCCCGTCCTGTTCGTCGAGCCGAATCCCGGCAAAACCGACGCGACCTTCTTCACCGACCGCGTGAAGGGCGAGCTGGCCCAGCACGGCCTGCAGCCCGAGGAGTGGGGCGGCACGACGCCGATCGTGTCCTGCTCGGCCGTCACCAAGCAGGGTATTCCTGATTTGCTCGACCATGTGCTCCTCATCGCCGATCTGCAGGCATTGAAGGCGAACCCCAACCGCGCCGCGGTGGCGACGGTCATCGAGAGCCATCTGGATACCTCCCTCGGCCCGCTGGCGACGGTGATCGTCAATACGGGCACGCTGCGCATCGGCGATATCCTCGTCTGCAGCTCCGCCTTCGGCCGTGTGAAAGCCATGATTGACGCCCGCGGCCAGCGTTTGCTCGAGGTTCCGCCCTCGGGCGCCGCAAGGGTATCGGGGCTCGATTCCGTGCCGCAGGTGGGCGATATCCTGCAGGTGGTTCCCTCCGAAAAAGAAGCCCGCACGCTCATGGACGCCCTCACCAAAGTCGCGGGTGCTGAGCAGAAGCGCAGCTTCGCCGATCTGGTGACACGCCTGAGTGAAGGGAAAGTGACGCAACTGAAGGTCGTGCTGAAGACCGACGCGCAAGGGTCGCTGGAAGCCATCCAAGAGGCGCTCAAACGCCAGATATCCCCCGACTCCACCGTGAGCGTGAAGGTGATCCATGGCGCCATCGGGGCTGTCTGCGAGAGCGACGTGATGATGGCGGCGGCCAGCGAGGGAGTCATCCTCACTTTCCACACGCCGGTCTCCACCGACGTGATGCGCACGGCGGAACGCGAAGGCGTGCAGATCCGCCAGTACACGATCCTCTACCAGCTGCTCGATGAAGTCTCGGCCCTGCTCCAGGGGCTCGTGGAGCCTGAGGAGGAAGAGAAAGTCCTCGGGCACCTGGAAGTGAGGGGTGTATTTCTCACCAAGAAAAGCGAGCAGATCATCGGGGGGAAGGTGACGGACGGCCTTGTGAAGCGCGTGCAGTTCCGCCTGATGCGCGAGGGGAAAGAAATCGGCACGGGCCGCATCCTCTCGCTCAAACACGTTGACCGCGACATCAAGGAAGCCAAGGAGGGGAGCGAGTGCGGCATGCGGGTGGAAACACCGGCGCCCATCCAGGAAGGCGACGTCCTGGAGGTGTATTCGCGCGAATTGAAACGCAAGGAGATGTAATGTCCCATGCAGAGCACGCTTTCTGCGTGCGTTCAACGAAGCGCGGCGATTCTTGGCCGCGAGTCCATGGCAAAAGCAATCCCGGCGCAAGTCATCCCGGCTCTTTCGAAGGAGGATAATGCGGTGGTGTGTTACACCACCGGCCTAGGCTGCATCTGGCCCAACGCGGCCAAATCCTGCGGCCCCACCCGCTGGCGCAGGAATTCCATCGCGAATTTCCTGCTGTCGTCGGATTTGGCCTGCTGGATGACCGCGACGAAGTATTTGTAGGCCTCTGGATCGTGCATGATATTTCGCAGCCCCGGGATCTTCGCCGCGATTTTTTCCAGGTCTTGCGGCGTGGGGTTCTTGAGGGCGAGTAATTTTTTTGTGTCCGCATCCGCCTTGAAAATTTTATCGGCAACATCCGCGCCCGCATCACCCTGCAGGCCGTACTGTCCGGCAATGGTGTTGAATTTTCGGTCTGCCAAACTACCCACCTGCTCGCGCATTTTTTGCGATGCAGGGGAGAGCATGCCGGGACCGGCTGCCAACGCGAGCGCCGGTGTGAGGAACATCGCTGTTTTCGTCAAATCGGGCGCCTCTCCTGTTTTCCTCGCTTGGAATAGGGCCGCGATGAGCGCGCCGGTTGCAACGACTGCGGAAGCCATGAAGCCTCCCAGACGGAGGATTTCCATACCTCTCTTGTCGTTGGCGGCATAGGGCCTTCGCTCAGGCAGGTTGTAGGCAAGCGGCCGCGTTTCGTAGAATGTTGCTCCATATTCCCCAAGAGTTTGTTGGAGTTCCACGATATACGGGCTGTTTATGAACCCGAGGTTTGCGATGGTCTTCCGCATATTCCTCAGACCATGCTGGGTCGCGAATGGATCCATTGGTCGCGTAGTATCCTCATGGATCAATTGATCCATTTCCCTCTTCAACTCTGTCTGTATATTTTCGGGCAAGCCGCTGGAACTCAACCTATCGCGCAAAGCCAGAAGTCTTCCCCTCGGTCCGGTTGTTTCCTGCTCCAAAACGTTGCCCCATCCTCCATAGATATTTTTCATATAATTCTTCTCCAATTTTTCGCGCTCGGGGCCCGGCGGCATGGTCGACGCGACATTGTATTTCTGGAATTCCTGCTGCAGGAACAATTCTTGTCTGACCCGATCCACGGGATTACCGGGGAGTTTCAGCCTGTCCACGGTGCTCGGCGGACTTTGCGGAAGCAAATTTGGCGATGGCGTTTCGATGGACATCGTGTGCGTGGAAAAAGTTTACGGTCGCCCTCCCGGACCGGTTGAATGCCGTCTGGCTGCATCGCGTATCCTGGCCTGTTCGGCCGGATCCGTGATGCCATTCACGGAGATAATTGCCTCCGCAATGACCATATCCGGGGTTGTCGTCTGGTCGCGGTGACTGTTACGGAAGATTTCCAGTGCCTCCTTAAGCGCCAGATCGCGTTCTGCTTCGGGCTTCGCCGCATCCTTCACGATCGTGATTTTGGCTTCGATCTGTTGTTTCACGGGGCTCCTGCGCAGCACACTCGCCGTATCGCCCTCCTGCTGGCGCACCCCGATGCGCTCGCCGAAAGACAGCGCTTTGCCCTGCGTATTGAGCTCGCCGCGGATGCGATTGATGTCGAGGCCTTGCATGAGCTTGAGCGGCGAAATGGCCTGGCCGGGCTGCCCGCCTTTGCCGGGGATCGGGATCCACGGGAGGCTGAGCGGCCACTTGAGTGCCACGTCTCCCGCCGCCTTGCCCCAGCCCTGGATCTTCTCGGTGAACATGCCGATCACTTCGTCCTCCTTGAGGATCTTGAATGAGTACTTCCAGATGATGAAGAGCGCGATGCACATCCAGAGGAACTGCCACAGGTCGCGCACGCCCGTGAAGACCGCGATCGGGGTGATCTGGTTGAAGACCGCCGGGGGCGTGGCCGCCGAGCCG
>CAZAUW010000136.1:0-3294 GCA_964488295.1 uncultured Candidatus Peribacteria bacterium | reverse complement strand
CGCGCATTTCCCGATGGCGGTTGGCGAAGCGATGGGCTTCGTCGCGCAGGCGCATGAGGAGGAATTTGGCCGGTGAGTCGGCGGGGAAGATCACAGGCTCGCTGCGGCCTGGCAGGAACACTTCTTCCTCGCGCTTGGCGAGTCCGATGACGGGAATCAACAGCTGCATCTTCTGCAGCACCTCCGTCACCGCGTTGAGTTGTCCTTTCCCCCCGTCGATCACGAGCAGGTCGGGGTGGCTGGTGAGAGACGCATCAATTTTGTTTTGGACTGAATCGAACACCAAGGCGACTTTGTCTTCTCCGTTGTTGTCCTTCTGCATGGCCTCCCATCGGGTCTGGAATATCGGTGGTGCCTTGAGGATGTAGCGGAAGCCCAATTCGCCATACGAGAGCTCGAGCGCGGAGCTCACGATGGCGTAGATCTTCCCTTTCTTGAGCAAGCGCAGGATCTTCCGCAACAAAAACTGTCCCAGCCGCGTCTGGCCGTAGCTCTCGGCCACCCACAGAGAACGGAGTTCGGAAATAGCAACGGAATGCCGGTGCACATGCGCGAACGCCACGATCTCTTCCCCCAGCCTGCACACGAGAAATTCTTTGGGATCGAACTTTTCGGGATGTTCCAATTCTTCGAGGTATCTTGCAGAGATGTCCTTGATCATGTTTTCCTCTTTCTTACGCGCCTTACCCACCGTTACCCCTTCCTCTCTCCATTTTTTTTCTTCGCTCGCGAGGTCATTGGTAAGGTGCCTGAGCCTTCTTTGCAATACCTCCTGCAGCGCGCGGTAGTCGTCAATCGCTCCTTTCTGCATGCTGCGGATGGTAAATGAGCGGTACTGCTCATTGGCGGATTTTCCGTCGAGCATCACCACCATGCTGCCCACCGTCTCGGTGCCGCCCAGGTGCGAGATGTCGTAGCCTTCGATGCGGTGCGGCGCAGAAGGCAATTGGAGCAAGTCCTGGAGCATCCCGAGCGCCGATTCACGATTGCGCGTTTCAGCTTCCCACTTGATCTCGTGCAGCTTGGCCTTCTCGCGCGCGTTCTTCTCGGCCAATTGCAGCAGGTGCGATTTCTTGCCGCGCGCGGGGACGATCAGCTGCACCGACCTGCCGCGCTTGATCGCCAGCCACTGGGCGAACACCTTCTGGTCGGATATCGCCTCGCCCATCACGAGGGCATCGGGGATATCGATCCCGTCGTTGTAGTACTGCGGCAGGAATTGCTCCAGCACCTCCTGCGCCGACTCCGCCTCGCCCGAGAGCGCGAAATTCGATTCGCCGATGAGCCGGCCGTTTCGCCTTTGCAGCACCACCACGTGCGCGCGCTTGGAGAGCAGCGCCACGCCGATAATGTCGCTATTCTCGCCCGAGGTGTCCGACACCAGTTGCTTCTCCTCCATCCGCGTAAGCGTCTCAAGCATGTCGCGGTAGCGGGCGGCCGCCTCAAAGTTCCTTTCTCTGGCCGCCTGTTGCATCCGCAGCGTCAAGAGCGATTTGACCGGCTCGCGGTTGCCTTTCAAAAATTCCAGCACGCCCTCAATTGACTCCCTGTAGTACTCCTCCGTCGTTCGCTCGCCGATACATGGCGCGCTGCACTGCTTCATGTGGTAATCCAGGCACGGGGTGGGGCGGTCTTTGTTGGTGCAGAGGACGTCGATGGGAATTCTCTTCCCCCACCCCAACCCCTCCCCCATGGGGGAGGGGCTTTTTTTTGAATGACTCCCTTCCCTCTGTGGGGGAAGGGTCGGGGATGGGGGAAACAGCGGCGTATCCACCTCGATATTCATCGTGCATGTCCGGAAGGGATAGATTTTACGGAGTAACGTCAGCGTGCGGCGCACTTCCTCGCTGCTCGTCGTAGGCCCGAAGTATTTCGAGCCGTCCTCGATGACGCGCCTGGCGGCCTCCACGCGGGGGAAGGCGTCTTGCACCGTCACGCGCACGTACAGGTAGTTCTTGTCGTCCTTCATCATCACGTTGTATTTGGGTTTCAACTCCTTGATGAGGTTTGTTTCGAGGATGAGGGCCTCCAGTTCGGAATTGGTGACCGTCAGGTCAAAATCGGCGATCTGCCTGAGGAAGGATTCGCGCCAGGGGCCCACGAACGCGCCCGGGCGGGGGCTCACGTACCACTTGAGGCGCTTGCGCAGGTTCTTGGCCTTCCCCACGTAGAGCACGCGGGCGTTTTTGTCGAGCCAGCGGTAAATGCCCGGCTCCTCGGGGGCTTTACTGACGCGTATGCGCAACGTGACGAGGTGCCCGTCTTCCTTCGCGGGCCTGCCAAGCATTTTGTGCGTGCGGTGGATGGAGGGGCCGCGAGAAACCATCGGAGGAATAATACGGTGTTTGTTGCAGGCAGTGCCAGGCATGCGCGAAGAAAAGGCAATGAGGGCAAGGAAGAAAAAAGAAGGCAATGAGGTGGATCATTGCCTTCGTTGCCCTCTTTTCCTTCTTTGCCATTTTCACGAGGATTGACTTTCTTCGCCTTTTCCCTAGGATCGGTTGCATCCTCAGCGGTTTTTGAATGCTGACGGGCTTTTCTAGTCATTTTTTTCAACCTCTTCCTTCTCCCGTATGAACCCGACGCTTGCACTCGAGCTCTTTGCGCCCGCGGTGGCCATCCTGGGCCTCCTCTACAGCCTTGTCTTCTGGGCCGAAGTGAAACGCGCAGGCGACGGCACGCCTGCGATGCAGAGGGTAGCCGCCGCCATCGCCACCGGCGCGCGCGCCTTCATCAAGCGCCAGTACCGCACGATCGCCGTCCTCTCCATCATCGTCGCGGCCGCCATCATCGTCATCTACGGCTCCACCGGAGGCGGCGGCGGATGGACGAAGGGATGGGAAGTGGGCATCGCGTTCCTGCTCGGGGCGCTCTTCTCGGGATTATCCGGCATCGTGAGCATGGTGGTGGCGACCAAAGCGAACCTGAAGGCCGCGGCCGTCTCCAAGCACGGGCTCAATGCGTCGCTGCGGATGGCGCTGCGGGGCGGCACCGTCTCCGCCATCGTCATTACCGCTCTCTCACTCCTCGGCATCAGCGGGCTCTACCTCTTCTATCGCTTCGCATGGAACTTGGATGTCGCCAGCATCCCCGGGCTCATCGTCGGCTACGGCTTCGGGGCGAGCTTCGTGGCGCTCTTCGCGCAGCTCGGCGGGGGGATTTACACCAAGGCGGCTGACGTGGGGGCCGACCTGGTCGGCAAAATCGAAGCGGGCATCCCGGAGGACGACCCGCGCAATCCGGCCGTCATCGCCGACAACGTGGGCGACAACGTGGGCGACTGCGCCGGCATGG
>CAZAUW010000135.1:0-3304 GCA_964488295.1 uncultured Candidatus Peribacteria bacterium | reverse complement strand
TTCTCATTGGCTCGATGGCTTGTCGCTAGAGAGGAAACAAAACGATAAACGAGCAACGAGCGAACGAGCGATGTCCTTCGCCATACCCGCTCTTTCCTGCAAGCCCAAGAGAAACCTCTCATCGTCATCCTCGGCCGCACCGCAAGCGGAAAAACGGATTTTTCCATCCGCCTTGCAAAAGAAATAACGCAGGAAACCGGGAAGAACGTTCACATCGTCAACGCCGACTCGCGCCAGCTCTACAAGCATCTGGATATCGGCACCGGGAAAGTTACCAGGCGTGAGATGCGGGGAATCCCGCACCATCTCCTCGATGTGCTCGATCCGACTCAAGAGGTGACGGCTGCGTGGTACAAAGAGAGAGCAACCGGGATAATCGATGAAATTCTGGCCGCGGGCGATATCCCTATGCTCGTCGGAGGTTCGATGCTCTACCTGAGTTCTGTGATCGATGATCTGCGGTTCCCACAGAAGGGGAGTGAGGCCGTTAGGAAAAAACTGGAAGAGGAGTACAACAAAGACGGGGGCAAAGCGCTCTACCAAAAGCTCCGCGCGATTGATCCCGATACCGCCGCGTCGTTCTCGCGTGGCAACATGCCCTATGTGGTGCGCGCGCTCCAGATTTACGAGGAGGCGGGGGAAAAGCCCTCCAAGGTGCGGGGGCGGGGATCATCGCCGTACGATCTCCTGATCTTCGGCATGCACCGGGAGAGGGAAGAGATGAAAACAAGAATTGAGAAACGGACAAGGGAATTGTTTGAAAAAGGCTGGATGGAAGAAGTCCGCGATCTCATCAAGCAGGGCTATACGGAAGATGATCCGGGCATGAAGAGCCATGGGTACCGCCAGATCATGCAGTTCCTCAAAACAGGTTCGGGTGACTTTGCTACATTGCAATCGTCCATCGTCCGTCGGGCCCAACAGTACGCCAAACGCCAGATGACATGGTGGAAGCGGGATGGGAGGATTCGGTGGGTGAGTCCCACCCCCGTTCGATTGCCGCATAGCATCATGTCATCCTGTGTCTGATTTTGTTAGGCATCTGGGTGTATTGAAGGGCGATAATGCAGACGATGTAGAATCGCTTATGCTGCGGCTTTCCCTCCATGCTGCTCCTCGATTTTCGTAACAAGAGCACGTAGTTGACTCTGCACATCTTCTGTGACCGCTTGTTTTATTCCACTATGAATTTCAGACACCGGCTTTGCGCTTTCATTCACAGACGTTGGCGCAGGCGGGAGAGCCTCCTTCGCGCCATCAAGGGGTGGCTCTGGGGGGCTTTTCTTTGGAATCTCCGGCGTAGGTTGTATGTTTGCCATGGACAGTATCAAAATTTGAAGACAGCGCCGACTTTCTGCTCCACCCTTCCCTTCATCTGCCACAGGTGCTCGATCATGGTCTGTAGCTCGGGCGAGGCATTGGGGGTCTGCTTGCTGCGGTAGAAGCTCTCGATGCGGCGGATTTGGTCGGCCAGGTTCACGAGCGTCAGGTCCACTTGCACTCGCGAATCCGCGGGGAGCGTGTCGTACACGTCGTGCTTCAAAAAGGATTCCGGTTTGAGGATATCGATCTCGTGCCGGTCGAGCAGGCCGATGAGAACCGCCAAATACTCCTTGTGCTTCTGGCTCATGTCGTCGCCCGCCGCCTGGCCGGCCTTCTTTTGGTCTTCCAGTGACAAATCCTTGTGCTGCGCAATGGCTGTGACGAAATCTGCCATTTATCAACCATTATAGCGGATTTTGCCCGAGAATTCCATCTTTTAGACTTGAAAGGGCGGGGAAACCCACACATCTGAAAAAACGCTCGAAATCCTCGTTTTCGTTGATGTTTTTCGTTTCCTCAATTTGTTGAAGCAAAACTCGGGGTAAAATCCGCATGTCATGTCTGCCAACCTTTCCACTCTCCTCGGCGTTTCTCTCCTCCGCACGACCAAGGAGTACATTGAGGCGCTCGAGCAGATGGGCATTCGCACCGTGGAGGATTTGCTCCTCTATTTGCCGCGCCCGCATGAGGACTTGAGCCTGATGCAAACCATCGCCTCGGCGTCACTGGAGACAAAGGTGACCATTCGCGGGACCGTCGATGCGGTGAAACTCGTGCGGACGAGAAAAGGAAAGCAGCTCGTGACGGCCCGCTTCATCGATACCGAAGGCGACAACGCGGAGCTTGTATGGTTCAACCAGCCTCATATCAAGCGGATGGTGAAGGATGGCGATGAAGTGGTGATCACCGGCAAACTCATCGAGAACGGGTATAAGCTGCAGATGCAGAGCCCGCAGTTTGAGAAAGGCGGGCAGAAACCGCTCGTCCACGCCGGGCGGCTGGTGCCGATCTATCCGCAGCATGAGAGGATCACGACGCGCTGGCTACGCGAGAAAATGGCGCTGCTCAAGGATGCAGTATCACAGCTTCCCGAAACGCTGCCGCCGGATATTGTGAAAGAAGAAAAACTGCTCGGCAGGGGGGAGGCGATCCGCGCACTGCATTTCCCCGCAAGCGGTCAGGACGTTACGAAGGCCATGGAGCGGATGATGTTTGAGAAGATGTACGACTTGCAGGCGCAGGCGCTCGAGCGAAAAAAGCAATGGCAGGGGATCAGCCAGAAGCGGCTGCAAACGCCCATGAACGTGGAGCTCATCCGTGCGCTGTTCGCATCCCTCCATTTTACTCCAACTGGAAGCCAAAAAGTCGCTATCTACGAAATCCTCAAAGATATGGAGAGGGAGGTGCCGATGTCGCGGTTGCTGCAGGGCGACGTTGGGTCGGGCAAGACGCTCGTGGCGGTGTCGGTGATGGCCAATGCGATCCGTCATGGTGGCCAGTCGGCGCTGATGGTGCCGACCGAAGTGCTGGCACGCCAACATGCGGAAGGCATCACGCGCCTGCTCATCAATGTGCATTCGTACATTCAGAAGCTGCCGCAGAGCCCGCTCAAAAATTTCCCCCTCCCGCGCCTCGCGCTCCTCACCGGCTCCACGCCCCGGTCGGAAGCCGATGAGATCAAGAGGGGATTGGCATCGGGAACAGTTGATATGGTGATCGGGACGCATGCGCTCATTGAGGAAACCGTCCAATTCAAGGACTTGCGTCTGGTGATCGTGGACGAGCAGCACCGGTTCGGCGTGTTGCAGCGTGAGAGATTGAGGGAAAGAGGAAGCCCACACTTCCTCTCCATGCCGGCAACCCAGACCCCGCCGGGACTTAGAACGCGGTGCAGCTCGCGCATCAGGTGCTCGAGGCCGCAGACCGATTGGAGCGAGCCCGCCATCAACACCGCCTTCAAGCTCGCGTCGTGAAACGGCAG
>CAZAUW010000134.1:2085-3305 GCA_964488295.1 uncultured Candidatus Peribacteria bacterium | reverse complement strand
CTGCCGTCAACGACCGCGGCAACCCCGCGCCGCTGTTAGGGTCTGCGTCATGGCCGAGACCCGGGTCCACTTCCGCACCTGCAACCTCTGCGAGGCCATGTGCGGCCTCCGCATCGAGGTGGAGGGCGAGCAGATCCGCTCCATCCGCGGCGACCCGGACGACCCCTTCAGCAAGGGTTTCGTCTGCCCGAAGGCCACCGCGCTCGAGGACGTCCACGTCGACCCCGATCGCCAGAAGCTGCCTCTGCGCCGCACCGGCGACGGCTGGACGCGCCTCGGGTGGTACGAGGCCTTCCACGAGGTGGACATCATTCTCTCGCCTGTCTCCCCCACCCCGGCTTTCAAGGTAGGCGCGCACTCAGACGACCCCGTGGCCATGTACCTCGAAGACGTCTTCCTCGACGGCCAGGTGATGGCCGGCATCCCGGCTCTCAGCGTGCCGTGCGGTTTTTCGAAAGCGACGGACAGGGCACTGGCACTCCCCATCGGCCTGCAGATCATGGGGGCACAATGGCAGGAAGAGATGATCCTGCGGGCGGCCTATGCCTACGAGCAGGCGACCGAGTGGCACAACGTGAAACCACCACTGTGAAAGATTCAAGATACAACGAAGTGATCAATGCATCCTCCCGTTTGTATCTTGCCTGCCCGTCCGGCAGGCGGGTTTCTTGCCTGTCCTGAGCTCAAGCGAAGGGGATCTTCGTTAATTGGATGTTTCGATCGTCGGCGGCGTCCCGCTGCCGCCCGCGCCCTGCCCCTCGGGATCGCACGAGCCGACGGTGATGATGCTATTGGCATCGACATTCACGTAGTAACGGCTGTTCACAACGCTGCCCGTGAGGGTGGCAACGCCCGTGATCGGGTCTTTGGGGAACTTTTTCAGGTAAGGGGCGATTTCCACCGAGAGTCCGGGCGTCATGCAGGCATTTTTATTGCCCGTCTGGAACGTCAGGCTGTTGCAGGTGAAGGGCACCGATGCCGTGCAGTCGACACCGCCGGTGGGACCGTTCTCCCCGATCATCTGGTAGGTACTGGTGTTGGCGTCGACGGACGGAGGCCAAGCGCCGTTATCGGCCTGGTAGGTCTTGATGGCCGACACGACCGCGGCGATGTCGGAAGCGCGCTGAGAGTTGTGGCTTGCGTGAATGCGCTTGGGCGGATGGACGGCAGAGAACCCCAGCGCGCGCATGACAGCGATGGTGCCGATACAGAGGCAGCGG
>CAZAUW010000134.1:0-2075 GCA_964488295.1 uncultured Candidatus Peribacteria bacterium | reverse complement strand
CGGTAGCGACTCCGTCGCAACCGTAGGCTACAGGACGCAACCCCGCTGGGGTTGAGGGCGTGGCTGGCGATAAGGATGATGAGTTTTACGAGAGTAAAGCCGGGGCGTTGTGGTGTTGGAAGCTCCTGCATGAGAAAGGACGCAAATGGGAGGGAAGGCGCACAGCGGCTGAAGCGCCCAGCGCGCCTTCGAACACTAGTTATTGACCTGGATGGTCGGGGCAGTGCCGCCGCCGCCAGCCCCCTGGCCTTCGGCGTCACAAGCACCAATGCTCAAAAGCCCGTTGGCGTCGACGTTCACGTAGTAGCGGCTGTTGAGAGTCACGCCGGTGGAGGAGGCCACCCCGGTGGACGGATCCCGCGGGACTTTCTTGAGGTACGGCGCAAGCTGCACGGTAAGACCCGGGGTCCAGCACACGCTGGCGCTAGAGCTGGCCACTGTGAGACCGGTTGTCAGCCCGGCACAGGCAGGTGTGGAGGCGGAGCAGCTGGTGCCGCCGACATTGCCCTGGTACTCGCCGATGATCTGCACGTTGGAGGTGATCCCTGTATTGATGGCGGCGGGATAGGAGCCGTTATTGTCGGCCTGGTACGTTTTGAGTGCACCCAGGATCGCTGTCACATCCGACCAGCGCGTCGAGTTGCGTGAGGCGTGGAGACGCTTGGCCGGGTCAATGGCCACAAAGACGACCGCCGCGATGATCGCGATGATGGCGATCACGATGATCAACTCAATGAGAGTGAACCCTTGGCGGGGCTTTCGGGAAAAAGTGGGCATGAACAAAGGGGGAGAGTGGACTTGAGCGTACAGACGGCGCAGGCGTTATCAAATCCCGCAAGCATTATTTTATTGTCTGATCGCATCACCGCAAAAGAACTAGAAGAAAAAGTAAAGCATCATCGCACTCAGGAGGCAGGAACAAACTCTCTCTTGCACAGCGAAAAACGACGTGCGGGAGGCATTGTTCGTGATGCGTTTTTCTGCTACAATATAAGGATTTATGCCTGTCACAGACACACAGAAAACTGCCAAAGAACCTGCGGGGCCGTTCCTGGCGGCAATCGAACATAGCGGACTCGTGCCGCAGAGCATCCTTGAGCCACTGAGCAGGAAGTCTTCGGACGATAACGCGCTGGCACAAGCGCTCGTGAGTGGAGGGTATATGGACGAGCGGCAGCTCCAGATGCTGCGTGCCGAGGCGATGCACTGGGAATTCGTGGATCTGGACAAAGAGTTCGTGGGCGAAGACGTGCTGGCGTTGCTCCCCAATAAAGTCGCGGTGGCACAGAAGGTGGTGGCATTCTTCCGCAACGACCAAACCGCCAAGCTGGCGTTCACGAACCCGGCAGACGCCATGTTTCAGCGGCTCCTGCGGAAGCGGTTTGGCGCAGGTATGCGCTGTTTCCTCACCACCGAATCGGCCCTGCAGGCCACACTGGCCCACTACAGCAGTTCCTTCCACGAGCGCATTTCGCAGCTGAAGGGCAAGAGCACGGATTTGCCGGGGAAAGCCGGCACCACCGAGGACAAGTCGGTCATCGAACTCGTGGATACCCTCCTCCTGCACAGCTTCAGCCAGGGAGCCTCGGACGTCCATGTGGAGCCGCAGACACACAATACCATCGTGCGCCAGCGCATCGACGGCTTGCTGCGCAAGTCCGTGAGTTTCTCCAAAGAAATCCACGACCGACTTACGCAGCGCATCAAGGTGATGGCGAACCTCGCCACCGACGAGCACGCGCTGCCGCAGGACGGCAAGCTCATCTACTGGACCCCCCAGGAGAAGCGCGTGGACGTCCGCGTCTCCATCATCCCCACCACCCACGGGGAGAAAATCGTGCTCCGCTTGCTCGTCACACCCGACGAGCATCTCTCGATGGAAACGCTCGGCTGCGCCGAGCGCGACAGGAACATCCTGGAGGAGGAGACCAAGCGGTCGTGGGGCATGATCCTCGTGACGGGACCGACGGGATCGGGGAAATCCACGACCCTCTAAACCGTCATCAAGCGGCTCAATGCCGACACGGTGAACGTGTCCACCATCGAGGACCCGGTGGAGTACGAGATCGACGGCG
>CAZAUW010000133.1:0-3308 GCA_964488295.1 uncultured Candidatus Peribacteria bacterium | reverse complement strand
CCTTGCTGCAGTCATCGAGGATGATGATCTCGTAGTCCTCCGTGCACTGGCGCAGCGCCCTCTGGCACCGTGCGACGGTCGCCGCCAAGCCGGCATCTTCGTTGTATGCAGGCACCACGAGGGAAACGGAAGGCATGGAGTCAGTGTGATGCGTGCGGCTGTTTGAGACAATAGCGGAGAAGAGTACTGGAATGACAGAATACTCGAGTACAAGGGCATCCCAGTATTCCAATACTCCGGTATTCTATTCAGTCCATCGCTTTCTTCAGACCGCTCACTACATACTCCACCTGTTCCCCCGTCATCTCCGGGTAGAAGGGGAGCGAGAGGATGGAGCTGCAGAGCGCCTCGGCCACGGGGAAATCGCCGCGCTTGTAGCCGAGGCCTTTGGTAGCCGGAAGCAAGTGCAGCGCGTGCGGGTAGTGGATGCTTGCGCCGATGCCGGCATCCTTCAGTTTCCTCAATACGTCATCACGGTTGGCGACGCGCACGACAAACAGGTGATACACCGGCTCGCCGTGCTTGTGCTCTTCGATCGCGCGGATGCGCTCGTCACGTTGCAGCATTGCCCGGTAGTGCGACGCCAGCGCGCGGCGCTTCTCGTTCCATCCGTCCAGATGTTTCAGTTTGACCCCCAGCACCGCCGCCTGGATGCCATCTAAGCGAGCGTTGGTGCCCACCATCACGTGCTCGTACTTGCTCGGCGAGCCGTGATCGCGGTAGAGACCCACGAATTCCAGCACCCTGTCGTCACTGGTCGCAATCGCGCCCGCCTCCCCGTACGCGCCCAGGTTCTTGCCCGGGTAGAAACTGAAGGCGGCGCTGTGCCCGATGCTGCCGACTCGCTTCCCGTTGTAGCGCGCGCCGTGCGCCTGGGCGCAGTCTTCGATCACCGTCAGGTTGTGCTTCTTGGCAATGTCCAAGATCTGATCCATATCGGCCGGCTGGCCGTAGAGGTGCACGGGGATGATCGCCTTCGTTTTCTTCGTGATCGCTTTCTCGATGAGCGCGGGATTGATGAGCGCCGTGGATTCCTCAGCATCCACGAACACCGGCCTCGCCCCCGCGAGCATCACGCCTTCGGCGGTGGCGAAGAACGTATTGGCCGGGACGATCACTTCGTCCCCTTCGCCGATGCCATGTGCGCGCACGAGGAGCTCGATCGCCGAGGTCCCGTTGCTCACGCCCGTGCAGTATTTGGTTTCGCAGTAGGCGGCGAACGCGCGCTCGAAAGCTTCCACTTCCGGCCCGCCGGCAAACGCGCAGCTGTCCACCACCCGTTGAATGGCGGCATCGATCTCCGGTTTGATCGTCCGGTACTGTGCCTTAAGATCGAGCAGGGAGACGTGTATGGGTGGAGTGTAGCACGCTGCGTTTTTGTCATGCTGAGGAGCCCGAGCTTGTCGAAGGGCGTCTCGAAGCATAGTTGGTGCGGCTTCTGACTGTGACACTCCTCTCTTGCTCATACTGGCCTCGCCGGGTTCCCCACCACCGTCGCTCCCGCTGGCACGTCTTTGGTCACCACTGCCCCGCCGCCCACCATCGCTCCTTCGCCGATCGTGATGCCGGGCATGATGACAGCGCCCGTGCCGATGGAGGCGCCGCGCTGCACGAGCGTCTTTTCCACCGTCCAGTCGGCTTCCGTCTGCAAGGAGCCGTCGGCATTCACGGCGCGGGGGTAGCGGTCGTTGGTGAACATCACGCCGTGGCCCACAAAGCATCCATCCTCGATGGTGACACCCTCGCAAATGAAGCTGTGGCTCTGGATCTTGCAATTCTTGCCAATCACCACTCCTTTTTGGATTTCCACGAACGCCCCCACCCGCGTCCCATCACCGATCTCGCATCCGTAGATGTTCACAAAGTCGCGGATGATCACATCCTTGCCGAGTTTCATGTCCTTGATGGACATGAGGATATTGTAGAAGAGTTGACTATTGGGGTGTAGGGACTTATCAGCTACACTGTGATTATATGGGGAATTCTGATCGGGTTTGGCTAATTGGTACGCTAGTTGCGAGCATCATTTCAGCAGAATTTCGCTTGCGAATGACGCAGCGGAAATAAGTTTATTGAAGCGTTGGGTTACTCAGTATCTGACTGTTACTAATGACATCGAAATTTTGGAAAGTAATTTCCTATCTCAACTCCACAAACCCACTTCCGCTCTTGAGCGACTTCTCCGCCGCTTCCAAAATGCGCACCACGTCTTTCCCCGCCTTCCCATCGCTCGTCGGGGTAAGGCCTCTGCGGATGCAGTCGACGAAGTGCGAGACTTCTTTGTGCAAGGCTTCGGTGCGGTCGAGAGCAGGGATCAAGACATCGCCCGCGCGGTAGATGGGATTGAAGGCCGTCACCTCCGGGCCGGGGGGGGCGCTCAGGGCCACGCCTTTGTCGTAGATGCGGATCTTCTCACTTGGCTCCACGTCGTCGTACACCACCATGTGCCTGGAGCCGGCGAGGAACGTGAGGCGGATCTTGAGTGGCGAGATCCAGCTGCAGCGGATGTGTGCGTGGAAGCCGCTCTTGTATTTGAGCACGATGAATGCGAATTCCTCCTGTTTGTTTCCCACGTGATGCTGCCCGAAGGCCTGCACTGCGATTGGCCGCTCGTCGATGAGGTAGAGGAGGATGGAGAGATCGTGCGGGGCGAGGTCCCAGAGGACATTGGAATCCTGCTGCAAGAGGCCCAGGTTGAACCGCGCGGAGTCGAAGTAGTAGAGTTCCCCAAGCTTGCCGCTCTCCACAAGCTCGCGCATCTTGCGCACCGCGCCCGTGTAGATGAAGGTGTGGCCCACCATCAGGATCTTCTTTTTCTTTTTTGCGAGCGCAATGAGCTGATCGGCTTCCCTGGCCGTCTGCGTCATGGGTTTTTCAATGAGCACATGCTTGCCGGCCTCCAGCGCCGCTTTGGCAAGTTGGAAGTGCGTCGAAATGGGAGTCGCAATCGACACGGCGTCGATATCAGCGCTCTCGATGAGTTTCCTGGCGCCCGTCGTCGTCTTGATAGTCGGGTACCAGCGCCTGGCCTGTGCGAGTTTCTTCGCATCGGTGTCGGCCACCATGAGCATCTCGGTATTCGGGAGGAGCGAGAAGTTGCGCACCAGGTTGGGGCCCCAGTAGCCGTAGCCGATCACGCCGATGCAGATGGGGGAGGGGGCGATGGAGAAAGTATAGCGGAGAGTGGCAGGGCCTACGGCACCATCCTGAGCGGCGAAGCAATTGTTGGCGTCGGCGTGCGGGGGGCCCATGCCTGGAGGATCGTTCGAAAGGGAAGGGTGGAACTCATGGCCCATTGCGGCACTTAT
>CAZAUW010000132.1:0-3335 GCA_964488295.1 uncultured Candidatus Peribacteria bacterium | reverse complement strand
AATTGGTGAACCGGCCGATCACCGTGAAGATGCCGCTCACGATCAAGACGTCGTGGATGAAGCCCACCACCGCCAGTACGCCGAATTTCCAGGGCTTGAGCTTGCGCGGCAGCCGGCGGAAGGCGAAGGCCAGGTAGGCGATGATGGCCAGCGACGCGATGGTGAGCGCGATGAAGGCGTTCTGCTTGAGGCTGGCGCTCACGCTGCTCCCGATCGTGGTGTACTGCAGCTCCGTGACCTGCCCGAACGTTTTCTGCAGACTCTTCATCAGCGCCACGTGCTCTTCGTTGCTGAGCGAGCGCAGGCGGATGATCATCGAGCTGCCGCCCGTGGAGGATTTCACCGACGATACCGCGAAGTTCTGCAAATTGGCGTGGGCGCCGGCGTCGTACGCGTGGAGCGCATCGGTCAAATCCCGGTCGGTCTTCTCCTGGGGCAACCGCACCTCGATGAGCGTCCCGCCCGTGAAATCAATGCTGAATTTCGGCCCGGGGTAGAAGAGCAGGACGATGCTGCCGAGCACCAGGAGCGACGAGAGGGTGAGGAAGAATTTGGAGCGCGTGCGGTAGGACATAAATAGGGATTCAAGGCGGCCATGTCATCCTGAGCTTAGCGAAGGACCGGCCGCAAGTTGGCGGCAGATCGGCGGAGGTTCAGAGGGTAGCGGGTTTTGACATCGTTGGCGAGAGATTCCAGTTTCAGAGTTCCTTCCCCGCTTGCCCGCCGTAGCAGTCGCGCAGGCGGGTGGGGGGAGGTGCCCTGAGCGATATTCTGCTCCGTTAACCGCGGGTTTAAACCCGCGGTTAACGCGGTTGCATATTCACGCTTGTCACATTCTCTTGCTGCCCGATGGACCACACGATGCCCCGGGTGCCACCATCCAGCAGAACGCGCAGCGGCAGATCCGTCAGCGAGGGGGTGGGGGAGAACAGCGCCGCCGCATCGGCACGGCCGATCATCCCCTGCGCCACTGCGCCGCCCGGCACCTGCGGCAGCAGGATTTGCTGCGGACTCTCAAGCAGGCTTTCGAGCCAATCCTTGCGCGTGGAGATGACGTAATCGCCCCCGCGCTGCCCGGTCCACAGCCCTCCCGAGCCCGTGCGTTCGGCCGTTACGCGCAGTTGCCAGTTGCCGAGTGTGCCTGCCTGCTCCTCGATGTGCGACTCGTCGGCTTTGACGATGCTGGCCGGATAATTCTCAATCGTGCGATTCAGGACAATGCTCTTCCCGAGGCCCGCCCGCATCTGCGCGTGCAGGCGATTGATGATGGCCGCAAGGGCGTCGGCATCATCCATTCTGCCCGTGAGCATGAGCTGCGGCAGCGGCGCGGTTCCCGTATTGGCATAGATGCTCGTGTCGTGTTGCAAGAGCGGCAGGATGTCGTAGTCCATGCTCAATCCTTGCTCAAAGAGGCTGCCGATCTCCTTCTCCCACAGGGCGCGCGTCAGCAAAGCCCTGTCGCGCGGGAGCGAGGCCATATACTGCCGCAGTAAATCGCCCGGAGCGCCGGCGCGCAGCGCCAGCGACGGCGCGGGGCTGGGCAAGCTGAGGGATACGGAGGGGATCGAAGACGGCGCGGCAGCTGCAGGTGTGTCGCCATAGAGCTGCAGCGTGGCAGACGCATCCGCGCGCGTGATGCAGGCAAATGATGGCGACGGCCGCAGTGCCGCCACGACATCCATCCATGGCGATGGACTCTCCGGTTCCCGGGGAAGCCGCACGAACGCCGCGAACGGGCGCGGATCTGTGCAGGCCGTGAACGACAGGTAGGGCACGGACTGGCTCAGAAGCATCGTTTGCTTCCCCAAGATGCCCGGCACGGCGGGGCCGGAGGCGAGCACGCCCACCCCGTCGATGCGCATGTTTTTCTGGCCTGCGCCCGGTTCGTAGGCAATCCACTCGATGTTCTTCTGCGCGTCGGTCAAGAGCGCGACGGTCGCTTCTTTTACAATCGACCCTTTCGTGAGAAGAGGGAACCAGGCTGCAAATATCCGTTCATCATTCGCGGTCATGTGGCGAAAGAACGCAACGGTGCTGTCAGCCGGGAGCACGGTGGCCAGATCCAGTGTCTTTTGCCCGACTGCCAGGAACGCCGCAACCGCTGCCAGGGTAAGGACCAGCAAGCCCAGGAGGCTGAAAATCACGACGTGCAGAGTGGGAGTGAGCCTATGGCGCATTGGCCTGATTCTAGCGCAGAACCAGCATCTGTCTCCCCGAACACAAAATGTATTCATAAAACAATTCCTGCCGTCTGCACAGCCCACTTTGTTGCGGAAAAAAAATGCAGGCGTACCATTGCCAGATTTGCTTCCAATGCAAATCACGACACCCACACCAACACGCCCCGGGGCCCGTTCCTTCATACACAGACAAAGATCATTCACATCACCGCGAACGCAGTGAGGACCCATCGCCATTGCTCAGCGCAGGCTTCGGAATCCGGTCATGCTGCATTCGATCCGCAGAGAGGATAGTGGTCATAGACGATCCTTCCGCCTGCGATGTCACCCTGAGTAGCCCGGCGGGCAGCGCGCCTATTCGCGCTTTCGCCCACAGCGGCCTACTCCGAGTGACATTGCCGGGTACCGAAGGATCCTCACCGGGTATGGCCACTCTTCTCTCTGCTCTGCAATGTCGCGCCATGGATGAGAGGCTGCGCTAGTGGCGTGCTCCCCCTTGCTCCCAGTGTTTCCCCACACCTTCAATGGAGTGCGAGGCAAACCGGTACGGGTACTTCGTTCGGGTTACGAGGAAAAACAAGAAACCCCAGCAAGGCAGAGAACCGTGGTTCGACTCAGGTCACCACAGGAGGGCTCCTCCCCTCAGTCATCCTCCACACTAACGCAGGCTCAGCGGTTGACTCATGTGATTCGCCGTTGATAGCCTCGGAGGCAGACACACACACAAAAAGGCTCCGCAAGGGGTCTTTTTGTTTTATGTCCCGTAGCGACGGTTCGGATACCGTCGCGGTCGGGAGGGGAGATCAAGGAGATCGAAGAGGTCGAGGAAATCAAGGAATGGAAATAATGGGGAAACAGCAGAGCAGGCTTTCTATCTGTGGGCTGTAGGTGTATTATCCCCGTTGATCTATGGGGCAAATACGTAATCCTGATTGAAAGCCCTTGAATTCTCATTTACTTTGTAAGTTGATCTCATGGATGTATTGCTCATATATTGATGAATGAAAATGCCAATTATCGATCAACAGAGCGGCGAGTGAGAACAGTAATGTAAGAAAACCAAGGAAGAGTACGATAACCAATGCGAAAAGAATAGTATTGGCTCTAGACTAGGAGAATTTTTCTTCCTAGCCTCTTCTCGTGATCCCGTACAAG
>CAZAUW010000131.1:0-3339 GCA_964488295.1 uncultured Candidatus Peribacteria bacterium | reverse complement strand
GATGGTGCCGGACGTCCAGGTGATCGGGAGCATCGGGCCGATACTGTCCCTGGGCGCGCGGCCGGTGTTCGTGGATGTCGAGCCCGACACCTACAACATCGATCCGTCACTCATCGAAGCGAAAATCACGAAGAAGACGAAGGCGATCATGCCCGTGCACATCTACGGCTACAGCTGCGACATGGATCCGATTCTCGCGCTCGGGGAGAAACACGGGATCCCCGTGATGGAGGACGCCGCCGAGGCGCACGGCGCCACCTACAAGGGCCGCATGTGCGGTGCGATGGGGACCGTGTCGGCGTTCAGTTTCTACGGCAACAAGATCATTTCGACCGGTGAGGGAGGGATGCTTGTCACCAACGACGATGCGATTGCCGCCACCGCGCGTTCGCTCAAGGATCTCGCGCATAGCGCCAAGAAGCGCTTCTGGCACGAGAAAGTCGGCTACAACTACCGCATGACGAACCTGCAGGCGGCGCTGGGACTCGGCCAGCTGGAGCATGTGGCGGAGTTTTTAGGAAAGAAGCGCTGGATGGCTGCCGAGTACGGCAAGCGCCTGAAAGACATCAAAGGCCTGCGACTGCCTGTCACCAAGCCCTATGCGGAGAATGTCTACTGGATGTACGCGGTACTCCTGGAGGATGATTTCCCCCTCTCCAGAAATGATTTCCGCGCGCGCCTCAAGGAAAAGGGCGTGGATACGCGCGATTTCTTCTACTCCGCCGCCAGCCAGCCGCTTGTGAAAGATCTCGTGGACCCCTCCGAGCATTTCCCGGTGAGCGAGAGCATCGCCGCGCGGGGGCTCTACCTGCCCTCGGGATTGGCGCTCACGGAGTCTCAGGTGAAATATGTGTGCGAGACGGTGAGGGAGATTATTCAGAAGTAATTCAATCGTTTATTTGTTTGTTCGAAAAAACTACAAAACGAAGAAACGAACAAATGGGTCGTTCGGAATGTCTTTTGAATGCTGTATCCTTCCGCCATGTCCCGCCCCATCCGACTCGTCTCCGTCATCCTGCCCACCTACAACGAGGCGGGGAACATCGTGGATTTGGTGAAGGATATCCATGCCCACATTGTGCAGCCGCACGAGATCCTGGTGGTGGACGACAACTCGCCCGACGGCACATCGCGGCTGATCCAAGAGTTGATCCACACGGGGAAAGTGCCCGGCTTGCGGGTGGAGACGCGCACGCGCGACCGCGGGCTTCGCAAGAGCATCCAGCACGGCATTGATGCGGCCAAGGGCGACCTGGTGGTGTGGCTCGATTGCGACTTCTCCATGCCGCCGCACGTCATCCCGCATTTGCTGCACCAAATCGAGCAAGGCTGCGACATCGCCGTGGGGTCGCGCTTCGTGAAGGGCGGGCACTACAAGAAGGCGAAGCAGTGGATCGGTGGCGAAGAATCGAAGCTCGCCATCCTCCTCAGCCGCATCCTCAATTTCGCTCTGCGCTACACGCTCTATCCGAGTTTCCACGATTACACGAGCGGCTTCATCGCCATCCGGGCGGAGGTGCTGCGGAAGATCCGCCTGCGCGGCAACTATGGCGAGTATTTCATCGATTTCATGTGCCGCGCGATCATGCTCGGTTATACCTATGTCGAAATCCCGTACGTCAACGTCCCGCGTCGCGCGGGGGAATCGAAGACAGGGGCGAGCATCACGCACCTCTTCCACACCGGTTGGCCGTATTTGTTTACCATTTTCCGCGTGTGGATGTTGCGGTTGCAGAAGATGGTCGGTGGGAAAAATGGTTAAATAGTTAAATGGCTGCAGGCATGCAGCGCGCTTGCCCGCCGTACTGAACGGTACGTTCGGGCGGGCGAACCATTGAGCCATTGAACCATTCAGCCATTCCATGCATCTACTAAGGCAGTAACTTCTCGTGCTGCATAAACTGCGCGATGACGCTCGCGGCCTCGCCGGTCGTCTTGGCGCTCGGGTGCACGGTGTCCCAACTGAGCGTCTCCGCGTTATTGCCAAAGATATCCTGCATATCGAGTACCGCAAACCCCTCGTCCTTCGCGACATTTTCCACCTGCGGGCGGAGCGCGAAGTGGATGCCGCTATCGGGCCAAAGGATGAATAATTTTGGCATCGCGGCAGGGAGCAGCTTTGCGAACCCTTCGAGTTGCTTTGCGTAGAGGCCCAGGTTCTGCGAAGGAATATCATCGACGAAAATATTACCGCGGTACTGCTCGCGTTGCTGCGCCTGGTCGGCCTTGATGGCCCGAGCGAGCGCGAATTTCTTCATCACGCGGTAGACGGCGCTATGGGTATCCAGCCAGCATGTGCCGGGGATCCATCCGAGGATGCCTGTGCGGATGGGGTCGCATCCCCCTAACGGTGGTGGCGACCCCTGCGCGCGCAGGTTGCCGGTTTGGTCCAGGTACGCCGGCACCATGTCTGTCAGGTCGTTCCAGTAGAACACCAGAATGACCGCTTTGGGGTGTAGCGGGAGCACGTGGTCTTTATACAGCGATTCCTCCTGGAGCAGGTTGTACCCCGGCACCGCGGCGTTGAGCACGAAGTCACTTGGCAAGAGCGCTTGGAGCTTTCCCGGGATCGACTGCTCTTCCTCCAGCCCGTACCCGAAGGTGATGGAATCGCCGAGTACCGCAACCAGAGGTTTCTTTGGATCAACCTCCGGCGAGCGGAACCCCAGGCTGTTGGTCTCGATCATTGATCGGAATGCGCTCGTGTGCAGGTTTGGTTTCAAGCGGTAGCTGATGTTGGGGTTCGAGTCCTTCCGGTAAATCTGGGGCACAGTCACATGCCCCGCTTCGATGCCTGTTGCACGAAGGAGGATTTCGGCGGCTGCGATGAATACGATTACTGAACCAAAGACGAGACTGAGGTTGAGAAAAAGATTCCGGTATTGTCTTCTCATGCTTCAGGAGTAGTTGCACCCATCATTGTACACGCCAAAGAGGAGTCAGGCATCTGTTGATTCGCCGATAAGAAAGTCGCGACTGACGCTAAGACCAAACCACGGCCATCTACTTATCCATTCTGCCGCAAAATTCCACTCATCAGTTTCATCCGACTGCAGTAGCTGTTGAGCGTATGATCGGGCCGCACGGAGAAATGAAACAATTTTTTTACGATCAAGTGTGCCTCGGTTATTGTTATAAACATGCAAAGCAGTAATATGGTCCGCCGTGTCTTCCAACAGTTGATCAGTAGCATTTGCCAGCAATTGCGAAAATAGTTGCACCGGTTCGAAAATAACCGCCTGTGAACCCGCGAGCAGGCCGCTCCTTACAAGATTATTTTGTTGGGCTCTAGACTAGAAACGACAGCAGTGTAGCAGAAAGATTCTTTCGTTCATTGTA
>CAZAUW010000130.1:2647-3340 GCA_964488295.1 uncultured Candidatus Peribacteria bacterium | reverse complement strand
CCCCAGCGAACGCCTGTCACCCAGATCCTGCTTCCTGCGGCATTGAGACGGGCTTCTGCTGCAACGTGAGCCCGAGCGATCCGAGAGCATCCAGCGACCAGTGGACGCATGACGACTGCACGAATGCCGGCGGCGAACCCGTCCCGCAGCATCCCCAGGATCCCATCACGCTTGCAGATGCCTGCGGAGGTTCCTGCGGAGACGGCCAGGACAACAACTGGGATCCGGATGGCGATGGCGTGCCGAACGATCCGTGCGACTGCGGAAACGTGAATGAGTGGGGAGGCGAGGGCTCGTACGGATGGGATGTGTGCAAGGGGGCCAACGGCGAAGACGGCGCTCTCTGCACGAGCGACTGCAAGTTCCGTGATGAATGCGATTCCTGCCAGTACCGCGATGCCACCGATTGCGGCAATGGTCCGTGCATCTATAAAAAAGACACCGGCGAGTGCCGCCCGGACCCACGGACACGGCCGCGGAGGTGTTCAGCGAGGCCGCGTCGACGATCACGTGGCCCACCATGACGCCCAAGGTGTCGGGTGCATGGTGGGTGCAGCGGTAGGCGTACTCCCCGCCGGTGTTGAAGGTGTGCGCGAACGGCGCCGCGAGATCACCGGAGGCGAAGCTCTCGGGCGCGGCGGGGCCGGGCAACGGGGTCGTAACCTTGTTCTTCGACCAAGAACCGGCGGAAGG
>CAZAUW010000130.1:0-2637 GCA_964488295.1 uncultured Candidatus Peribacteria bacterium | reverse complement strand
CTGCTGCAGCACGCCAAGCAGCAAAGATGCCGTCGACGAAGCAACCTGTGCGGAATCGGCCGGGACGTTCGTCGGCTCGGGGGAGTATCAATGGGCCGCGCAAACCTCCAGCGCCGGCACATGGGACGAGGCCTGCCAGCAAGGGTTCTGCTGCGGGGCGCGCGAGGCGAAGGAGGAGAACGGCGGAGACAAGATGAGCAAGACCTCCTGTGATGAGCTCAATGTGTATGACGAATACACGTTCACTCTCCCGCAAAATGAGGGCGATACGTACGATGACGTCTGTCCCCCGACGACGTACTTCTGCCCCAAGGGCGGCGCATACGAGTGCCAGCAGTCCTTGCCGAATGATCCATTCGCTGACCCCACCCGTCGTCAGTACTTCGATGACCTTGCGTGCTCTTTCGATGCCTGCAATGCCAATTGCGATAATCCGCTCCCGAACGGCCAAATCTGCTTCCAGTGCGGCATCGGTCTTGGACCTGCCTGCGATGAGGACACGTGCACGAACCTGCGTCCGTACTGTGTGTACGAGCCAGATCAGCAGTTAGTAGTGAGAATCTTCAATGGCACTGTCATTGGCGATTTGATCGACTGGGTGAAAGGCCGTCATTCCTGCTATCCAGATCCAGGTCTCTGTTTGCAGGAAGAGCTCACGGTGCCGTGCAAGATCGGCGGAGTGTGCGAGTTGAGAAAGGAGTCTCAGTGCCCTAAAGAAAATATTGTGGCACCCCAGGATGCCGCCTGCGCAAAGTTGATTCCGCCACAGTAAAAATTTTCACGCAAACCGAACCCTCTCCGCTCGCTAACGTCCAAGCGAAGCGGATGCTACAGTTTTCCGGAGTATGTCCCGCCCTGTCTCCCTCGGCGTCTTCCTGGGAACTCTTCTCCTCCTGGTTCCTGCTCTCACGTTCGCCCAGAGCACAGGCTCCCCCGATGCCGGCACCACGAGTGGCTGGGCCTGCCCCCAGGAAGGCCTTCCCTGCGAGAACATCACCGAGGCACAAGCCATTGCCCAGAAATACTTCGTCTGGAACAGCGACGAAGGAGCCTGCCAGCACGCCTGTCAGGGCTACTGCTGCATTCCTTCCACCGGCTCTCAAGGTAGCTGCACCTATGGCTTCTTCCCTGAGGAATGCACTTCCTCCCAGAACGGCACCTACTTCACGAGCACGAACCAAACCTCCTGCGACGCTCAGGCCACATCCAACAATTGTGGCCAGGAACTTGGCTACTGCTGTGACAATGACTACAACTACGGCTACCCCGACGACACCGCCCAATGGACCCGCTCCGAGTGCACACAAGACCATTCCGCCCAACAGATCTCTCTCGACGGCTTCCGCCCCACCTCAGACCCCAAAAACACCGACTACGACACTGCCTGTGCCCCCGTCACGGGCTTCTGCTGCGATTCCCCCTTCGGCCCCCAGGACAGCGATCAGTTCTCCAAGGCTGAATGTGAGGACTCCTCTGACCAGGGAGGCTACGAGGGCACCTTCGTCCCCAAGGGGGACTTCCAGAATGTGGATGAGGCGTGTGCTGAGCCGAAAGTGACGTGCTGGTGGTTTTCTGAGAGTGGTAAAGAGGGATGTGAAGAGAATGTGCAGCTCGATCAGTGTGTTGGGAAAGGAAGTTTTGTATTTGGTGCAGGTTACTGTCCACAATAAATGAGATTATTTAAGAAACATCATTTGGCCTTTCTTTACTTCCTCGCAGGAATTCTTATTTCGTACTCTTTAGTCGGTTCTGTTGCAGGTCAATCCACTACTGTGAATGAATCGCGAGAGAAAAACATAGAAGGGCTAAATTCTTTAGTGAGTTTGTGCTGACAGCAAAAGGCTTCGCAATGCAGCATTACAGATGGGTAACAATTTTATATTAATAGCGGTCTTTTTACACCTTCAGCAAGTGATCCAAAAAAGGCTGAGGCAATTTGTAATGATAGATGTACGTGGGGTTATTGTTGTGATATAGGACCCGAATTTAATGAACCTCTTTATTTTAAAGAGCAGTGTGATCAGTTGCGAGGAAGATTTGAGAAGAGTGGACTGAAAGATGCTTCAACATATCGAACATATGAGGATGCATGTAAAGGCCAGTCATATTGCTGTAGGCCTTTTGCGGATGGAGTGGGAACATGCGACCCTGATCCTGTTCAAACGGAAGAATGTCAAAAGGAAGGAGGTAAAAGTTTTCCAAATCAAGATGCATGTATAGCCTCCAATCTTAATAACTGCGGCGCCGGCTACTGTTGCGGTAAGAAAGATGCTGCAGGCAAACCTGTGTCGGATTTATTATTCCAAGATCAATGCGTATCGAGTGATGGTAAATTTGTGCCGAGCAATCAAAACGGGGGCTTTCTTGCGTATGAAGATGCGTGTGGGCTTGGCTACTGCTGTTTAATATCAGGTCATCAGCTCATGCCTGAAGATGAATGTACTCAAAAAATAAAAGAAGCGTGCGTTGGTTTTGCCCCAGACGAGTGTAAAGCATCTTGGAAAAAGGCAACTGCAGACAAAACATACGGTGAGGTTTGTTACGCAGAAGGCTGGTGTTGCAGCCATAAGGGAGGATTGCTTGGCAGAGCGAACGGTGAAGAGGATTGTAGAAGGCTCTACAAAGACGACGATCCCA
>CAZAUW010000129.1:0-3353 GCA_964488295.1 uncultured Candidatus Peribacteria bacterium | reverse complement strand
CCAAAAGCCTTCAGGGGATCGCCGCCGCCTGCGGGACCCATGCCGCCCGGCCGCGGGTCGCTGATGGTCGCAAGCGACCGCAGGCGCGCGTGGTTGATGATGAGCCCGTTGAGCACCTTGCTGTGCGTGTGCGGTTGCGCCTGGGGGCTGTCGAACGGGACGGACTGGTAGCACACGAGCGGCTTGAGCGGGCACTTCCACCCCGTGGAGCCGTCGGCGGTGTTGATCCCGTTGTCGCCGATGGTCTTGGTGTTCTCCGGGAAGAACGCCACGTTCGTCATCACTTCGCACGGCTGGCGCGCCACCTGGCCCTTTTCGGGGGGTAGCGTGCAGCCGTCGGCGTTGAGGAGCGAGGGGATTTGGTACACCGTGTAGGTCATCACTTGCGACACGTCATAGACAACGCGCGGGATGAACCACGAGAGATTCACGAGCACCAGCGCCATCACGAATTTCGGCAGCTTCTCTTTGATCTTCGAGGAATCGGCCGTGACGATCATCAGGATCGCCCCCACGATGAGGAGGAGCGCCATGCTCAGGTTCACGATATCGCGCGTAAACTGCCAGATCTCGCGCAGCATCTGCATCAGGCTGCCGTCGCCGCCGTTGGCATTCAGGTCGAATATCCACGAGGGGTCCATGATGAGGTCGAGCAGCATAAAGAGGAACCACGTGAGGAAATCCATGATGGTGATGAGGATCCCCGCGATGAGTGCGAAGCCCGAGATGAACGTGCCTGAGATTGTGACGGGAGAGGCAACGGCACCAGCTGCCGCGGCGCCAGCCCCGGCCGCAGCCGCTTGAGCAAGTGCGTGTGCCGGAAGAAGCAGAAGTACCCCTCCCACAGTTTTGAATATTTTTTTGGTTGAACGCATTCCCACCAGTATAGCATATTTCCTGTTCAGCTCCTAGACTTCTCATCTTCCGTAAGCCATTCACAGCCCATCAGGTTTTGCGCTTTTCTGAGGGGTTTTCTGGTCTGATTCTGTCCGCTAGAAAATATATTACACAACAATTGTAAAATTATAGTGAGTAGAAATTGTGTTCAGATTAATGAACTACATAGTAATTCATTCAATGATTTCATTTATTTTAAGCCAAAATATATGAACATAATCTGTGTACATTGCATTGAGTAACTTTCTTGCACTACCAAGCATTTTCTGAGTAATGTTTGTGAACATGTCGTCGACGGTCCTCAAAGCACTGTTCAGTTCGCAAACGCGCGTGAAGCTGCTATCGACTTTTTTGCTCCACCCCGAGAGCGAATACTTCATCCGGGAATTGACACGGTTACTCGGGGAACAAATCAACTCCATCCGGCGGGAGCTCGAGAATTTACGCAGGATCGGCCTCGTGAAGTCCCGCCACCGCAACCGCAAGAAGTACTACCACGTGGACACAGAGTTCCCGCTCTATGCCGATTTGCGAAACATTTTTTCGCGCGAGATCCAATCGGAGAGTCCCATCGTGGCAAGCTTGAAAAAACTCCCGCACGTCCAGCTCATCCTCCTTGCGGGTGCGCTGGCCGGCACCGAGAGCAAAGTCGATTTGCTCATCGTCGGGACCGTGAAGAAAGAGGTGCTCGAGGCTTTGCTGCTCCAGGAACCGAGCCTGAAGCATGTGAAGTACTCCATCTTCTCCGAGGCGGATTTCCTCTACCGCTTAAGCCTCAAAGACCGCTTCATTTCCGAGATCCTCAATGATCCCCGCCACCTCATCATCTTCAATTCCATCCAGCCGCAGATCGAAGAAGCCCAGGGAAAATAACCGTGCAACCATTCAACCATTTCCCAATGTAAACGGTGGAATGGTTCAATGGAGAATGGTTGAGAAAGCCTTTACAGAGGCCATGTTTATCTTTACCCTTCCTCGGCCCCATGACCTCTTTGCTCTTGCATGAGCAGGCCAAGAAGTACCAACAGAAGCGCCCCGAGTTGGCGCCGGGCTATACTGTGCGGGTGCATGAGCGCATCAAAGAAGGCGAGAAGGAGCGACTCCAAGTCTTCGAAGGCCTCATCATCGCTATCCACCGGGGACACACGGGGACCGACGCGAGTTTCACCGTCCGCCGCGTCGCGTCGGGCGTGGGGGTGGAGAAGATCTTTCCGCTCTACTCGCCGATGGTGGAGAAAATTGATGTGAAGAAAATAGCCAAAGTCCGCCGGGCCAAGCTTTCTTTCCTGCGGGGCCGTCGGGGCAAATCCGCCCGCATGAGCGAGCGCTTCACGAGCAGCGAAGAATTTGCGGTGGCGGTGGCAGCACCGCAGGAACCGGCTCCCACTGACTCTGCAGTACAGGCGCAAGAACCAGCCGCCGCGAAGCCCGAAGGTGAGAAAGCGGCCGCATAAGGCGCCGTCTTTCGCTATCATCCGTCTATGAGGTATATGGCCCTCATCGGCAATTATGGCGTGGGCAATCTGGGCGATGAGGCGCTCAAAGAATACTTCTTCTCGCGGTTTCCCGAAGTTGAGTGGCTGGTGGTGAGCGCTACACCCGGGCAGGGGGAGTATCCCCGCCTCCCTGCAGGCATCCGGTCTTTTTTCTCTACCCCCTGGTGGAGGACACTCAGAATGCTCTGGGGAGCAGACGGAGTGGTCTTTGGCGGAGGGTCGCTCTTCACCGATACCGAGTCCATCCGCGCGTGTGTACTTTGGGGGTTGCACGCGTTTGTCGGACGAATGCTTCGTAAGCCCATGTATTTTGCCTTCCAGGGTATCGGGCCGTTTCGCAGCCGCGTGGGGGAGTGGATGGCGAAACGGGAGCTCCGAGGGGCGAAATTTCTCTCTGTGCGCGATGACGCGAGCGCCGTCCGTGTTGAATCGTGGAAGTTGAACACGAATGTTATACGAAGTATTGATCCAATTTTATTATTACTGGAAGCCAAAAAAGAACATGAATGTACAAAAAAAATACTCTGCCTGATACCACGCATCCATCAGCCGGCAATGTTTGCGAAAGCGGTCGCTGATCTTTGCGGGCATGAGGAGTTTGACGAAGGCTTTATTCTCTCCCTGCAGCCCGATTCGACGGATGAACAGCGGGTATGCGCTCATTTGCAGGCAATCGTTTCGTTCCCACTGCACGTGAGAGCGGTTCGAAGCATGCAGGAACTGGTTTCTCTGCTGCGCCAGTCATCGCATGTTGTGTCAGCCAGGTTCCACGGAGCGCTGGCCGCCTACGCACTCGGCGTCCCGCTCGTCATTTGTCCCCAGCAAGAAGGCGATAAGCTATGGGCACTTCGTGCATTCATCGGCAAACATCCCGATCCCCGGAGTGTGCGGGAGGAGATCCTGCACGCGGAATCGGCGTTACGCCGGGCATTGGAAAATTAGTCTGCTTGAGGTATTCAT
>CAZAUW010000128.1:0-3369 GCA_964488295.1 uncultured Candidatus Peribacteria bacterium | reverse complement strand
AAATGCTGCGACAGACGCGCATGATCGACGACCTTTCGTTCGTCGAAGTCGCGCTTGGCGGAAATCTGAAGGACCTGATCCAAGAAATAGATGACTTTGGCTCCGTACAGCGTTCGCTCGGAGCATCATTCACGCAAATGGCCAATGCGCGTGCCGACCTCGCAGCACGAAAATCTGCACTTGAGGATAAACAACAAGAGGAACAAGAGACGCTCGAAGTGCAAGTCCTGCAGCAACAGGCGCTAAAAAAGAACGAGAACGACAAGAAAGATCTTGTGACCGCGGCAAAGGGACAAGAATCTGTCTACGAACAGATAATCGTTTCGCAAAAGAAGAGCAAAGCGCAGATCGAAGCCGCGCTCTTCGGCTTGCGCGATACGAGTGCAATTCAGTTCGGCCAAGCATACACGTTCGCCAAAGAGGCGAGCCAAAGCACGGGTGTGAGACCTGCGTTGATCCTTGCCATTCTCACACAGGAATCTGATCTCGGGAAAAACGTCGGCTCATGCCTCGTGAACAACATCCAAAATGGTACCGGACAAGTGAAAAGTTCAGGCCGCTATGTTCCGAACGTCATGAAAGCGCCACGCGATACTGGCCCGTTCCAAACCATTTTGAATGCCCTGGGTCGAGATTGGTCCTCGACGCCGGTCTCATGTCCGCAAGGAGGTAACGGTTACGGCGGCGCGATGGGTCCGGCGCAATTTATTCCCTCAACGTGGATGCTCTTTAAGGATAGGCTTTCGCGTTTGACTGGCGAAGATTTCCCAGATCCATGGAGCGCTCGCACAGCGATATTCGCGACGGCGATGCTCATGGGGGACAACGGAGCGGACGCGGGAGACGCAGCGTCCGAGCGCAAAGCGGCATTGAAATATTTCGCGGGCGGCAATTGGGCAAAACCGGCGAATGCATTTTACGGAACGAGCGTGATGAGTCTCGCTGCAGATATTCAACAGCAGATAGATGTTATCGGGGGATAAACAAGCGGGACCGTTGCGCATTTCATGAATGAACGGTACCGTAGAAGCGGCCGATTGTTCCTTCGGTCGCAGCGTGGCGAGGAAAGCATGCCCCCAAAGTGTGCAATACTCTGGGAGCTCAAAGAGCTCCTGCCTGGTTGCAAATCAGCCGACTTCGTTCGCATTGTGAACGATCTCTGCTGGAGCGCGTCCATAGTGATGCTCGAGAGCGATGTCCTCGCGCGGGAACTGTTTGTCGAGGTCAAGCCGACCCTTCAGACGTTGTTCCCGCGTGATTGGGATGTCGTGTCGGGCGTCTACGAGACGATACTCCGAGAGATCTCTCCGCAGAGCGCATGAAGTTGCCTGCAACCCCACGAGGCAATACCAGGGGCCCCCTCTTCCGGGGCCCTTGTCGTTGGAACTTTCTGATTCTTAGCTCGTTTCCTTGAGTTTTTTGGCTTAATGGGGTATAGTATCGCCCACATGAAAAAGGAAATTCATCCGGACAATTACCGCCTTGTCATATTTGAGGATGTCACCGCGGGGAAGCGCTTTTTGCTCGCGTCTACCATTACTACCGAAAAAACCGACAAGTGGGACGATGGGAAGTCGTACCCCCTGTTTCAAGTAGAAATTTCATCGGCATCGCATCCGTTCTACACTGGTCAATCGAAGATCGTAGACACTGCCGGCCGCGTCGAGAAATTCAAGAGCAGGATAGCTGCCGCGCACTCGAAGAAGTCTTCCAAGTCAAAGGCGTCTTCAAAAGACGATAAGTAACGTTACGGCTCGCAGTCCAGCACCAAGCTCTGCTTTGGTGCTGGGCCGGGCGTATACTATTTCTATGGCAGAAGCCCACATTAATCCAGAAGAATACGCGAACGATCACCGCGTGTCATTTCTTGTTGTTGAGTGGCAGAGACTTTCAAAGGCTGAGCAGGACGCAACTGATCTCATCGAAGTGGACCCGACGATGAAAGAATTGGCGGAAAAGGAGCTCGAAGAGATCGCGGAGCACAAACTGAACTTGCTCAAGCAAATCGAGCAGATCGTCGGCAATCCCAACGAGCGTGAATGGCCGAATGAAATAGTTCTTGAAGTGCGTGCAGGTGTGGGCGGAGAAGAAGCCTCTCTGTTCGCTGAAGAGTTAGCACAGATGTACATGAAATATGCGCAGTCGCAGGGCTGGAAGGCCCGCAATCTCGACGAAAGTCGTTCGGAATTGGGCGGCATAAAGGAAGTGCAGATAGAAGTAAAAGGCGAGGATGTCTATCGAAAACTGCAGTTCGAGACCGGCGTCCATCGCGTTCAGAGAATTCCCGCGACGGAAAAGAGCGGCCGCATCCACACGTCAACTGCAAGCGTCGCCATCATGCCCATCTACAAACGCACCAAGGTGGAAATAAACCCTGCAGATATTGAAATGGAAACTTCTCGCTCCGGCGGCGCAGGCGGACAGAACGTGAACAAAGTCGAAACCGCAGTGCGTCTCATACATAAGCCAACCGGCATCGATGTCCGCTGCACATCGGAACGTTCTCAGCAGGCCAACCGCGAACGGGCGATGAAATTGCTCACGAGCAAGCTCCAGCAGCTGAAAGACGAGGAAGAAGCCCGCAAACTAGCGGCAGACCGCAAACAGCAAGTCGGTACCGGCGATCGCTCGGAAAAAATTCGCACCTATAATTTTCCGCAGGACCGCGTGACCGATCATCGAATCAAGGAAAGCTGGTCCAATATTGAGGGCATTATGTCCGGTCGCATATCACCGATCCTTGAGGTTCTCACAAAAGGCGGAATGGGCGTCGCCGAAGACGAATAAAAGGATTTGCTTTAACGAACAATCTCCCCTTGCGGGGAGATTGGTTGATTGTAATTGAGGAGATTTGACCCGGAAGACTAAGTTCCGATCTCCTGTTCGGCTTGTCAGGCCAGGGCATACACCGCCCATCCCTCTCTTGGCACTCCAGGTGCTCTGGGTCAACCGGGGATCTTCCGGAGGGGGTTGTTAACCCTTCAACATGTCACCGCCGTGACAGAGGTGTCCCTTTCGAGGTCTTCCTATTTTTCGCAGGAGTTTGTTGGCGGTAGGGACGACCCTACGTTCTTTCTACCTAACCGGCTCCGGGGAGATCGTACTCCCTGTCTCGTGACGCCGTGCCCTTGATAGCCCTTCGGATGGGCCGCCTGGTGAGCTGGATTCCGCGAGCTTGTGCTTTTGCTCAGTCGTGGTCCGGAACCCCTTCTCGATAATCGGCTCAGAGTACAGAACGTGGCCGTCAGCCTCGTCCTGCCCCCTTACAAGGTTGCCGCGGGAGCCTAACACTACTGTCCGGTATTGTCAAGTATTCGCAATGTTTCAATAGCTTGGAATCACCCTGCACCTCAATATGGCGTATATGGC
>CAZAUW010000127.1:0-3377 GCA_964488295.1 uncultured Candidatus Peribacteria bacterium | reverse complement strand
AGCGCCAAGGATCTGCGTGAGATATCGTCGATCGACTTCGCCAAAGCCGGCGACATCATTCCGGAGGTTATTCAGGTACTGCCCAACTTGCGCCCCAGGGGCGCCAAGCCTTTCACATATCCCGTGCGATGCCCCAGCTGCGGCACAAAACTTGTGCGCGCGGAGGGCGAAGTGGCCCATCGCTGCCCCAATCCCCGCTGCAACGCCGTGCAGCAGGAGAGGATCGAGCACTTCGGCTCGCGTTATGCGTTCAATATCGAAGGCCTCGGCGCCGAAACGGTGGAAGCGCTCCGTTCCGCGGGATTCGTGGACGACCCGGGGGATATTTTTTCGCTCACGGAAGCCGATCTCCTGCAATTGCCGCTTTTTAAGGAACTCAAGGCCCAGAACCTGCTGCGCTCGATCGAGAAGGCCAGGCGCGTGCCCATCGAGCGCTTCCTCTTCGCGCTCGGCATCCGCCATATCGGGCGCGAGACGGCCGAGCTGATCGCCCGGCGCGTGCGCTGGCCCGCGCGCAAGTTGACGGTGAAGGAGTCGGCATCGCTCAGGGCGCAAGCGTCGCTCTTTGGCAACGAAACGGAGGAGATGACGGTGCACGGTATCCGCCCCGGCGACGTGTTCGATACTCTGCGTGATCTCGCGATAGAGGACTTACACGCCCTCCACGGCATCGGCGCAGTGAACGCAGAATCCATCCACGAGTGGTTCCAAAAGAAGGAACACCGTGAGCTTTTTGAAAAACTGGAAGAGGCGGGGGTCGTGTGTTTGCAGGGCGACGGAGCCAAGGTGGAACAGGTGTTTGCAGGCAAGACCTTCGTCCTCACGGGGACGTTGCCGGCCTTGAGCCGCGAGCAGGCCCGGCAGATGATCAAAGACCGCGGCGGCAACGTGAGTAGTACGGTGAGCAAGAAGACCGATTACCTCCTGATGGGCGACGATCCCGGGAGCAAGTACGACGATGCGAAAGTATTGAATGTACGGATCATTGATGAGGATGCGTTCAAAAAAATGCTCTGAGGGTAAATGGCGAATTGGTTGAATGGTGCGCAAGCGATCGGAAGATGTTTTGACCATGTAGCTACGTAGCCATTTCGCCATTCAACCATTCAACCATTTCTCAGAGTCTTCTCCCCCGCCACATCCTCCGCGAGTTCCACCAGGAATAATGTCCGGAATGCCACTCCGGCGAGTCCCACGAACGTGAGGAGCCACAGGAGCCAGGGAGCCGAAGGTGAATAGGGAAGGAGAATCCGGACGAGTAATGCCAGCGCCACCCCGATCAGGGTGGCCGCGATCCACACCGCCACCGCGCCTCCCACCGCCATGCGCACGATATACCGCCAGCGGCCTTGGGTGAGGGAATAGCTCAGGCGCACGCTGTCGACGACCTTGCGGCCGCCTTGGAGCAGAAGCACGGGTGCGAGCATCAATCGCGGCAGGACCACGGCCGGCACGGCGACGCTCAGGACGCTGAGCATCCAGAGAGGCGGCCACAGGAAGGAGAGGGCAAAGAGCACGGGAGGTATCCAGCACCCCGAAACAAGACAGATGATGATCCACGTCCCCGTAATCGGCAGGATATGCCGCAGCAGCCGCCTCCATGCCGCATCGGGGCCGGAGGGCTCCAGCGCCGCGGCCACCAGGAAGTATGCATGGCAGAGCAATTGCAGGATGGCCCACGCCAATGTATAGAGAAGTAGGATCGGCCCCAGGGCGTTCGTGACCGTCACCAACAGGTGCATCGTCTGGGCATCCTGATCGGCCTTGGGAAGATGCTGTATCCGCAGAGTCGCAGTATCGGTGATTTCCTGGACCGCATCCTGTAGGGCCTGCGCGCCGTATCCCGATTGACGCCACTGCGCTTCGAGCTGGCCAAACCGCTCCACCCCCACGATCGACCCGGCGACGGGGCGCGCTGCAGAGAGCGCCTGTCGGGCGAATAGGACATGGGCGAAGACCAGAGAGACACCGAAAACCGCCATCCCCCAGGCAATGAGCGTGCCACGGCGGTTCCAGGCCACGACCGAGCGCGAGAGGAGGACGGGGAAGGTGGACATGGATGGCGGGAGTATAACCCAGAGCGGCGCGGCGGACGATGAAACCCCCGTACCACCAAAAACGCGGGGACATGCCCCGCGTTTTCGCTGCCTCAGGGAGGATGGGTTACTTGTGCTTCTTGGGAGGAGTGGCCGGCTTGGCGGGATGCCTGGCCTTCCGCAGAGCCTCGCGCTGCTGACGGCGCAGGAGCATGCGCTCGTGGAGGGTCAGCTTCTTCTGGACGGCTTGCCTGGCCGTGGGTGACGCCGTGGGGGGCAGGGTGGGGACAGTGGGCGAGAAGTGCCCGCCGCCACCGCCGCCTCCGCGTCCACCGCCTCCGCCTCCGCCTCCGCCACTGCCATTGCTACCTCCGGTGGTGGTGCTGAATGCCCAGCGCGCGTTGTTGCCGCCGTTGGTGCAGGTCCAAGAGCTGGTGGTGGGACAGGGCACCACGGTGGGACCGGTGTTCTGGCTGTCAGTGAGGGAGACGTAGCCCACGGTGCGGGTGTTAGGCACATTGATGTTCCAGCGGGTGCCGCTCGTGGTGGAGTTGAGGGTGAGGGTCACACTCGAGGAGCCGAGGAAGGTGAGGGAGTTCGTGACCGTCTGGGTGGATCCTGCCAGGAAGCTCACGGTGGCGGCTGCCGCGGGTGTATCAGTGAGGGTGTAGAAGGTGGTGGAACCCGAGAGGGTCTGGCTGGTGCCGGCGAGGGTCACGGTGCTGGAGTTGGCCGTGAAGGTGCCGGTCGTTTGCTTCGTCCAGTTGGCGTAGAGGACGACGGTGTTGCCTGCGAGCAGGGTGCCCGAGAGGGTGGCGTTGCCGTCAACGACGAGCGGGACGGTGTTGGCGTTGAGGTCCAGGGTGCCGCGGGTCACGGTGAGGGTTCCTGAGAGCGTGACGGGGTTCGTGACCGTGATGGTGTTGTTGGTGGAGACGCCGGCATTGCTGACGAGGAGGTTGAAGAGGTGGTTGGTGCCGCCGCCCAGGTTGAAGGTGCGGGCGTTCTGGCCGCCGAGTGTGAAGGTGCCGGCGGTGGCGATGAGGCCGCCAGAGGCGTTACTCACGGCAAGGGAGCCGGAGACCGTCACGTTGCTGTTGGTGCGAACGTTGGCCTGGGTGGAGCTGCCCACCGTCATGCTGCCACGGGTATCGAGCAGCGCAGAGTTGGTGGAGAGATTGAGGATGCCCTGGGTGACCGTGAGGGAGCCCGAGAGATTGAGCGGGTTATTGACCGTCGCCGTGTTGCTCCCCTGGGCGGCGGTGTTGTTGACGGTGAGGGCCCAGAGCTTGTTGCCTGCGAAGTCGAGGGTCACGTTGGTGGTGGAAATCTGCTTCCAGG
>CAZAUW010000126.1:0-3393 GCA_964488295.1 uncultured Candidatus Peribacteria bacterium | reverse complement strand
GGCGACGCACGGGGCTCTCGAGTGCGCGGAAGACCAAGCCGATGCGATCATTCTTAACCATGTGGCTAAGTATTGTGTATGCGGGCATCGTTGTCAATAAGAATCCTCCGATCAACCGCCAGATTTACTCCACGCTTCCTCTGGATGGAAGCTGCAATAGCTGCTTTGATACCCTTGGCCCATGCCCAAGCAATTCTTCTTCATCAAGCTCATCGCGCCCCGGCCGACATTCGCGCAGGATATGTCGCAGAATGAGAAACAGATGATGCAGGAACACGTGGCGTATTGGAGGAGTCTCACGGAAGAGGGGATTGCGGTCGTCTTCTGACCGGTGATGGATCCCAAAGGCAGCTTCGGGTTGGGCATTGTGGAGGTGGATGATGAGGCCGCCGCGCGGGAGTTGATGCATCGCGACCCGACGATGAAGTCGGGACTGGGATTCCGTTTTGACATCAGCCCGATGCGGGTGGGGATGATCCGTAAGGCATGAGGAGACAACGGTGATGGAATTTGCTAGCATGTTGCCATTCTTTTCCATCACTGACCTATGCGCAATCCCGACTTCAACCCCGTGAACTGGTTTGAGATCCCCGTGAAGGACATGCGGCGAGCCATGAAATTTTACAAAGACGTGCTGGGGTACGAATGCGATCATCAAACGATGGATGGCATGGAGATGGCGTTCTTCCCATCGAAGACGGAACGCTGGGGTTGCGGGGGAATGCTCTCCAAACAGGAAAAAGTGAAGCCTTCCCGTGACTGCGTGAAAATTTATTTCGCGTCACCATCGCAAGACCTTGCCAGCGAGCTCGCCAAAGTGCACAAGGCAGGCGGCAAAGTTCTGCACCCCAAAACCTCCATCGGCAAGTACGGGCACATGGCCGTATTTGAGGATACCGAGGGCAATGCCATTTGCCTGCATTCCATGAAATGAAGAAAATCGTTGTGAGTTTTACGTGGAAGCGTACACTGAGCGACAATTTCCGATTCTCATCATGAAAAAAATCCTCCTCTCGGTTGCCGCTTTGTCTTTAATGCTCGGATGCATAGCGGTCGCGAATGCCTCGATCGTGATCAACAATAACAATATCAACACGAATATAAATACGAATAAGGTTACGGTTTCCAAAAAACACATCGGGCATACGAAGAACAAACGAGCCCCGCGCCTCGATGGCACATGCGTGAACAATTTGATGTGCGCGCCGGGAATGATGCCTGCGTGCATCAATGGGAAACCGACCTGTATTGATGCCGTGCCTCTCGGCGCCAACGGTGCCGTAAACCCGGCTCCCGCGGTGGCCGCCATGCAGGCGATCTCCATCCAAAACTTCTCCTTCGCCCCGGCAACTATCACGGTCAAGAAGGGGACGACTGTCACGTGGACCAACAGGGATGGCGCGCCGCATACGATAACGGGCGACAGCGGCGGGCCCGCGAGCCCCACTCTCGCCCAGGGCCAATCCTACTCCTATGTATTCAGCACTCCGGGCACCTACCCCTACCACTGTTCGATCCATCCGGGCATGCGGGGAACGGTGACGGTACAATAATGAGCCGATCATTGCCGTGAGTAAGTATCAGCGTGGCGCGCACTCGCGCCGTCACGGACATCATCTTAAACGAGAAGGATGCCAGAAAATTTCAAAGGTGACACGAGCTCAATCCGCGCTTCGCCAGGTACTGCTGGTGGTAATCCTCCGCTTTGTAGAAAGTTTTTGCAGGCACGATCTGGGTGACGATCGGCTTCTTCCACTTGCCCGATTTCTCCAATAACTCCTTCGATTTCCTGGCCGCTTCCTCTTGCTTCGGGGTATCGTAGAAAATTACCGAGCGATACTGTGTGCCGTGGTCCGGCCCCTGTTGATTGGCCGTCGTCGGATTGTGGTTGGCCCAGAAGGTATCGAGCAACGCCTCGTACGAGACCTTGGAAGGATCGTAGGTAACGTGGACGACCTCGGCATGACCCGTGCGGTCGGTGCAGACGTCTTCGTAGGTCGGGTTCTCCATCGTCCCGCCCTCATATCCCACGGCAGTGGAAATCACGCCTTTGATGTTGCGGAACGTTTCTTCCACGCTCCAGAAGCATCCGGCACCGAAGGTAGCTGTCTGCAGAGGTTGGGCTTTTCCCATGTCAAAAGCATACCAGAGAACCGTTGGTTCATTTACTTGTTTGTTCGTTTTTTCGATAAGCAATTTGCGAAGAAACGAAGCAACGAAGAAACGATTGCAGTAGGCCTTGCTGAAGCGTCAAGCCCTGCGTACAATCTGTCGGCTATGTTTGCGATCGTCGATATCGCCGGCTTTCAGGAGAAGGTGGAAAAGGGCAGCAAGCTCAGGGTGCCCCTGCACGCCGCGGATGCCGGAAAGAGCCTCACGTTCGAGAAAGTTTTGCTCGTGGCCGATGGGGACCATGTGACGCTCGGCGCACCCATGGTGAGCGGCGCCAAAGTGACGGCCACGGTGCTCGGCCACGGCCAGGGTGACAAGATCAGGGTGGTGAAAGCGCACCGCCGCAAGCGCTACCGGAGAGTAAAAGGGCACAGACAGGATTTTACGGAGATTGAAGTGACGCGGATTAGTATGAAATAACAGGGAGAACTGATCGTATGTCGTATGCCGGGCAACCCGACATACCACATACGACATACGATATACGAATCACTACTCCATTTGCCTCCTCAACTCGCGAATCATCTCGAGCGTCACCCCCATATTCTGCATGCATGCGATCGTCTCGCCCAGCCGTTCGCCGGCGCGCAGCAAGTAACACAGGTAACTCTTCGTATGCTTGCGGCTGAGCGGCGAAGGGGAATCCGGATCAATGGGGGAATGGTCGTGAATGTACTGGCTCCCGATGATGCGGATTTTGGAACCGCCACAAAGGTAGAACGTCCCGTGGCGTGCCTCGCGCATGGGCAGCACGCAATCGAACATATCAATGCCTCTGGCAATCGACTGACGCAATTGTTCGAGGCGCCCCACGCCCATCAGGTATCGCGGCTTCTCCGGAGGGAGGAAAGGGCACACAGTATCGAGGATGCCGTACATTTCCTCTTCCGTTTCGCCTACGGCCAGGCCGCCCACCGCATAGCCGTCGAACCCGATGGCACGAAGTTCCTCTGCACACTTCTCGCGCAAATCCCTCTCCAGACCGCCCTGGACGATGCCGAAAAGCAACGGGGAGGATACCGACGAATCCAAGGAATCCGACGATGCCGAAGATATTTTTTTATTATTCGTCGGATTCCTCGGACTCTTCGGCTTCTTCGGATTCCTCAACGTTTTATGCCACCTCTTACACTCCGCCGCCCACCGCCACGTGCGATCCCCCGCAGCGATCTGCTCCGACCGACGCGCCGGGGAGGCCGGGCCCTGGGCGAAGCCCATGAT
>CAZAUW010000125.1:0-3479 GCA_964488295.1 uncultured Candidatus Peribacteria bacterium | reverse complement strand
GGGTAATGCCCGACGCGTGCCCCTTGCCGGCTTCTACGGATCCATTGCCGATCACGGTCTTGTCATAGTTGCGGAAGACGGCTGATTTGCTCGCGTGGTTGGGATGCCCGAGCATAGCTGAAAAAATACCGGCGATCGTCGTCGAATATTTCTTCGTCCCCCGTTTGAGCGTGACCGACTGGCCCTCGGACACAATGACGGGTTCAGCGCGTTTCGCTTCCTTTTTTTTTGTCGGCCTTTTGTACTGCAAGCCGCTTGTGATATCACGCGATTTGGCGTCGCAGACGGTCTGTCCTTGCCAGCTGAGGTGGTAGATCCCGTCGGCCGTCACCTTGCCGATCACGCTCGCCCGCGCATTCTCAGCCACACTCGGCAGGTCCCACACGTCGTTGTAATGACGCAGGATATGGTCGGTGAGCTGCGGATGGCAGATCCAGCAGAACCGTTCTTGCGTCTCCGCACACGCGATCACCTCGGGTGGCATATCGGACAGCGCCGTGTGTACCCGGTCAAGCGAGATCTGAGCGCCTAAACCCATTGCCGCTACCTGCTCCACGGATGAACAGACGACGCCACCCGCTCCCAAGTCTTTAAAGCTCACTTTATGTAACTTCTTATTCTCCGCAAGCCAGTCGAATAGTGCGTAGGTGGAAGCCAGAAGGTGGCGCTCCAGAAAAGGATTCGGTTCCTGCACGGCTCCCGTATTGTGCTCGCTCGTCTCCTCCTGCATCGAGAGGCTCGCGAACGCCGCGCCGCCGAAGCCGCTGCGGTCCGTGGGCTTTCCCACGATGATGATGTCGTAGCCGACCCTGCCTGCTTCCGCGGGCACGAAGCTATGGATGATCTCGTCCTCGCGCACGATGCCGACCGCAACCGCATTCACCAGGCAGTTACTGTTGAAGCTGGCATCAAAGTACGTGTCGCCGCCCAGGTTGGGCACGCCCAAGGGGTTGCCGTACCCGCCGATGCCGCGCATCACTTCGCTCGCGATAGTGCGCGACTGCGGGGAACGCAAGTCACCCAGCCGGAGCATGTCCATGCACCCGACGACCCGCGCGCCCATGCATGCCACGTCACGCACGGTGCCGCCCACACCCGTCGCCGCGCCTTCGAAGGGGACAATTTGCGAGGGATGGTTGTGCGATTCGTGCGATACCACAATGCCCCAACGCTTGCCACGGGGTCCGTCCGTAAGCGCCACGATGCCACTGTCTTCTTTGGGCCACAGGATGACGTGCCTGCCTTTGGTGGGAAACATTTTCAAAAACCGTCTGGAGGACTTGTAACTGCAGTGCTCGCTGCCCTGGATGCCCCAGATGACTGCCTCGGTGAGGGTCGGCGGGCGCCCCAGCATCTTCTCCACTTTCCTCGCTTCTTCCACGGTCAACCCGATCGAATAGCGCGCCAAAAGCTTCCCAACTTCCCGATCGGATAATGCCGAAAAGCGAAGTGTCTGGACTTCTATGGGGAGAGGATACGCGAAAAGTGCCAACAGGGCAAAGAACACTGGAAGGGACAAAAAAAGTTCACACTCCCGTAGCCGGGACGCGGCATCCCGGCTACGGTGGAGGAAGTCCAGGCTACGGCAGAGAATGTCTGAACAAGGTACAATTGTCCCGATGCGAAGCTTCCTCCAAAAATATTTTCCTGCGTTCTTCCGCCAAAACCGGCTGCTCGGCGGCGTGACGGTGCTCGCGGTCACGCAATTGGCGGCGTCGTTCGCGGGTCTGCTTCGCGAAAACGTGCTCGCGCGGATATTTGCGTCCAACCTTGGGGTGGTGGACGCGTACATCGCGGCGTTTAACCCAAGCGATCTGCTCTTCCAGACGTGCGTCGTCTCCGCGATGGGCACGGTCCTGGTGCCCGTACTGGCCCATTACAAAGCCAAGGCAAACGAGAGGGAAGTAGAAAAAGTACTCAGCGGCACGATTGGCATGACAGCGGTGCTTTTCGGGCTCATTGCACTTGTGATGGCCGCGGTCTTCCCGTGGCTCACGCCGTTCTTCAATATTCACTTCCAGGGAGAAACACTCTCGCTCTACATCAGTTTCGGCCGCCTCGCGCTCCTCTCCAACTTCCTCTTCGTCTTCGGCAACGCGTACGGCCAGTACCTGGTCACAGCCGAGCGGTACTGGATCTACGGCATCACGCCGATCCTCTACACGCTCGGCACGGTCTTCGGCGCATGGTACCTCACTCCTGTCTTTGGCCCGTTCGGCCCGATGTACGGCACACTGCTGGGGGCGGTGATCTACGTCATCCTCCGCATGGCCGCCGTGCGCGCCCACGGCTGCCGGCTCTCGTTCTCGCTCTGGCATCCGGATCTGCCCGAAATGGGCAGGCTGATGCTCCCGCGAGTTCTCTCGCTCGGCGCATTCCAAATCCAGCTCCTGTACCTCAACGGGTTCGCATCGGCGCTGGGCAAAGGTGCCGTGACGGTCAACGCCTTCACCCGCAATTTCCAGTCGGTGCTCGTGGGGGTCGTGGGCATTTCGGTGGCGCAGGCGGTGTACTCGCGCATGAGCCAGGCGGTGGCACGGCATGACGGCAAGAGCCTGCTCTTTTACTTCCGCCACGGCGTGTGGATCACCTTGCTCTTCACGGTGCTCGGTGCCATCGCCATGATCGTCCTCTCGCCCTTCGAAGCCTGGCTGGTCCATTTGTCGGCATTCCTGCCCGTTTTCACGGTTTGCCTCTCGCTTTACGCCATCAGCATTCCGTTTGAGAGCATCAGTCATATCCTATACCGCGTGCTCTACGCGATGAAGGATACCTACTCCGCCGCCGCGTTCGGTGTGCTCGGGGGCATTGTGGCGATTTTCACGGGATGGCTGCTGCTGCCGTCCCTCGGCATCTATGCATTGCCGTGCGGCTACACGGCGGGCGAAATCGTGCAGACGGCGGGGCTGGCCTTTCTGCTACCGGTGAAGATGCGCAGAGTGAGGAACGTCGATCAAGCCGTGATGGAGAGCCATGTTTCCTCAGATGGCACGGCCATTCGATGAGTTAACCCGGGGTTTAAACCCCGGGTTAACGAGCAAAAGACCCCTCGCACCCAAGGTCATACGGCTTCGCATTATAAACGCTACTATTGTTCCTCATGGCAATTCCACCTATATCGGCGAAGCTACGCCGATATCACAGTCATGACGCAAGGCCTGATCAATAACCTTTTCATTGCAAAGCCGTATCAGTGCCTGATTTCAAATGACTGAAACTGCTCTGGTGTCACCTCACGAGCCGTCACATTCTCAACATGCGCCCGGGACGGGCCCCGCCGACACCATTCCTCAAATATGCGCATCTTTTCATCGGCACCCTCCGCGTGAATCTCCACGGCGCCGTCTTCCGTATTGCGAACCCAGCCAGCCAGTCCGAGCGACTTGGCCATCCGCTCTGTCTCCGCACGGAAGAATACTCCTTGCACTTGGCCCGTGATAAGTAACTGCTTAGCAAGCATCAGGGTAATTTTCCATCAG
>CAZAUW010000124.1:0-3479 GCA_964488295.1 uncultured Candidatus Peribacteria bacterium | reverse complement strand
CGTTCGACCTTGCCGCTTACAGGTGGACACCCGCTTCATGGGCCGTATCGGCCTCAACAACTCCGGCGGCGCCCCGGACGAGAACGACCTGCAGCAAGCCGTGATGACCGCAGTGATCAACAAGCGTGCCGGCGGCGCAGGGCTCATCTCGGGACGTAAAGCCTTCCAGAAACCGATGGATCAGGGCGTCGAGATCCTCCACGTGATCCAGGACGTCTACCTATGCAAGGAAATCACTGTTGCGTAAAAGTTTGTTAGTTGATTAGTTTTTTAAAAAGCAGGAATGGGTGAGCTAACAAACTAAAAAACTAATCAACTAAATAACTACACCCTCAGATGTTCCCTATTCACGATGACCTGTTGCCCAATGGCAAACAGGGTCGAAACGCCCCAGTAGAGCGCCACGGCCGCGGGGAATTTGATCGCGAAGAACCCGATCATGAGAGGCAAACCGTAGAGCAGGAGGGTCTGCTGCATGCCCTGCGCCGGATCTTTCCTGGCCTTCCCGCCGACATCAATGACCTCCTGCTTCTGCTTGCGGCTCTGGATGGAGAAGGTGAGTTTCATCTGGAGATACTGCAGGATAACGAGGAGCAAGGGCATGATGACGATGTCGGGCTTGAGCAAATCCATCCAGAGGAATTGGGTGTTGAAATGCCAGGTGAGGTGCTGGTAGAACGGGTAGATGAGGTAGCGCGAGAGGGCCAGATTGGTATCGTCACGGATCACATAGAGCAATCCGATGAGGACGGGAAGCTGGATGACGGTGGGCAGGCAGCTCTGGAGCGGATTGATCTTGTGCTCCTTCCACAGGCGCATCGTCTCCTCCTGGATCTTCTTGTTGTCGCCTTTGTACTTCTCTTTCAGGGTCTGCAATTTCGGCTGCAGGATCTGCATTTTCTTCTGTCCCTCCATGGCATGCTGGGTGGGGAAGAAGAGGATGAGCTTCACGAGCAGCGTGAGGATGATGATGGAGAGCCCCAGGTTGTGGCTCGGGACAAGCGACCCGGCGAAGATGAGGAAATTGAGGAATGGCGCCGTGATGAACGTACGGAAAAGCTTGGTGAAGAACCCCGGCTCCACCATCGCGAAACGCACGTTGAGGGCACCGGAAGCAGCCGCTGCTCTATTGCCACGGAGAACAGCCCCTGATCCTCCCTGCGCCACGGGGACGCGCACTTCGTAGGTGCCGAGCTTGCCGAAGATGGATGCTGTCCATGGCGCCAGGCTCACTTGCACCGTCTGGCCCGGCTTGATGGGCTCTACCGGTTCACAGGGAACTGCGGTATCGGAGGAAGTGACGGGCGTGAGGCCTTGTGGCGATCCCGTGCCCTCGACAGTGAAGACATCGACGGGTGGCCGGGGGCAGCGGTCGGGGAGCGTGACGGTCTGGCCGGTCACCGCTTGGGCCAAGGCAGAGCAATCGCGTCCTTTGGCCATCCACACGGCCTGCTGCAAGTCACACCACTTCGATGCCATCCATCCCATAAGCCCATGGCTCTCCGAAGAGGCAGGGACGTTCTGCAGCGTGAGGACGGGGTAATGCCCCACGGTGATGTTGCTCATGGGCTGGGCCAGGAGCCCCGGCGAGGGCTGTGTCTTGGGTCCGGTCGGCTGCGGGAAGAGGATCTGCACCGCGAGGTACACGAGCGCAAAGATGAGCGCGAACTGCAGCAGGTTATTGCGTTTGGGGGCTTCGGGCATGGACAAAGGAAAGGAAGAGGCGGATATCCGCCTGGATGTGGGCAAACGGAGCCATCAGACTAGAGGAGCGCGGCAAGATCAACAACTGGACCGGTGGGAGTGCGGCGTGATCGCGGAGGATGACCCTTAGGGCTTCACGGCAGCGCCGGCGCATGCGGTTACGCTTCACTGCTGACTTCGAGAGCTTCGTGGAGGCCAAAGTACCCGCGTAGACGGCGTTTTCACCCGGCCGGGCACTTGGATGGCGGGGGTGCCCTGCAAGCCACCGTATATGCAAATTTTTGCCCTTCCAGAGGGATCCATGCCGGAGAACCCGGTCGCAGACCTTGCGTCCGCGCAGACGCAGCAGCTTCATGCAAGAATACGAGAGGAACAGAATACTAGAGTACTGGGACAAAGGGAAACGGTCGAGGCCGCAAACCTAGTATTCCAGTATTCCAGTACTCTAGTATTCCAGTACTCCACGTATGCCTCATCTCACTGCAAAACAGGTCCGGCACATCGCCAAGCTCGCGCGGCTCACCGTCTCGGATGCCGAAGTAGAGAAATTCACCAAGGAATTGAGCGCGATTTTGGACTACGTCGGCATGCTGCAGGAAGTGGACACATCCACAGTGGAACCCACAGCCCAGGTGACGGGACAGATACACAGCCTGCGCACGGATGTGATCCGGCCGGCAAACGCTTCCCCGGATGCCTTGCTCGCCTGCAGTCCCCTTCCCATCAGTGACCATCAGATCGTGGCGCCATCCGCCCACGGCTCATGAAAGACATTGCCCATGCTCTCCGCCCTCACCATCACACAGGCCCATGAGCAGCTGAGGTCAAAAAAAATCAGCAGCGAAGAACTCGTGCGTTCGTGCATCGCGCGTATCGAGGGGGTGGAAGGAACCCTGAACGCCGTCGTCGCCAAAAATTTCGAAAGAGCCCTCCTGGAAGCCAAAAAAACGGATCTGGATGGGGGATTCGAACACCTCGTTACCGGGGACCCGTACCTCACGAAAGACGTGTACTGCGAGGAGGGAGTACCTACCACCGCCTGCTCGAATGTCCTGCGCGACAAAACCTACATGTCCCCGTTTGACTCCACCACTGTCAAACGCTTGAAGAGAGCCGGGGCAATCAGCATCGCAAAGACGAATACCGACGAGTTCACCATGGGCGCGAGTACCGAGACTTCCTGCTACGGGCCGACACGGTGTCCGTGGGACACCACACGGGTAGCCGGCGGCTCATCAGGAGGATCGGCAGCGGGGGTGAGCGCCGATGAGACGCTCTTCGCCCTGGGAACCGACACAGGCGGCTCCATACGCGAGCCTGCCGGGTTCTGCGGCGTCACCGGCATCCGCCCCACCTACGGGAGGACGAGCCGCTTTGGCGTGATGAGCATGGCCAGTTCGCTGGATACCATCGGCCCGATGTGCAAGACCATCGAGGACCTCGCCATTGTCTTGGAGGCAGTCGCGGGGAAAGATCCTTTGGATGCGACGACATCGGACATCCCCGTGCCGCACTACCGCGAAAGCCTGAAGCATGGCATCAAGGGCATGAAAATCGGACTGCCGCGGGAGTATTTCATCGACGGCATGAACCGGGAAGTCGAAGGGGCCGTGCGGCAGGCGGCGAAGGTATTCGAGTCGCTGGGCGCGACGGTCACAGACATCTCACTGCCCCACACAAAGTACGCCACTCCCGCCTACTACATCATCTGCCCGAGCGAAGTGAGCTCCAACATGGCCCGCTACGATGGCATCCGGTACGGTCACACCTCAGAC
>CAZAUW010000123.1:0-3523 GCA_964488295.1 uncultured Candidatus Peribacteria bacterium | reverse complement strand
CGCCCGTCAACGGGCATTTCCTCACCTACACTTCCGCCGCCACGCTCGAGCGCGCGCTCGAGAGCGTCGCGGCATGCGACGAACTGCTCGTGATTGACGGCGGCAGCACCGACGGCACGCTCGCGATCGCCGCCCGCTACGGAGCAAAAATCTTGCCCCAGAGGGAGGACGGAACGACCGGCAAGCTGGAGGATTTCGCCTCCGCCCGCAACGTGGGAATGAAGAACGCAAGCTGCCCGTGGGTGCTGGCGCTCGATAGCGACGAATACCTGCACCCGAAGGCGATGGAGGAGATCAAGGAAATCGTCCGCACGCGCACCCAGCCCGCGGCGTACTTCGTGCCGCGCCAGTACGCGCTGGAGGACGGCACGGTGATTGACTACGCGAGCACCTACCCCAACGAGCGCCTGTACTTCTTCCACCACGACGCCGTGGAGGAGTGGATCAAGCCGGTGCACGAGCGGCCGCTCGTGAAGGAAGGCATCCCCGTCAAACATTTGCGGTACGGGAGCGTGGCTCCGCTTGGGACCATCGACGAATTCTGGGAGAAGAATAATCGTTACATCCAGATGGAACACGAGAAATCGCGCGGCAAGGGATGGGCGGAGTGGCTCTCAAGGCGGCTTCTGAGGGCAATCCGGGGACAACTGGTGTCGACGCTCCGGCTCGCCTGGATCTGGCTCCTGCCGCGCCAAGGCACACGGCTGGCATGGGCACACGAGTGGACGCGGTGGCAGTACCGCTGGAAACTAGTGTGGGAGACAAGGCCATAACCCGTATGTCGTATATGGTATGTGGTATATCGCGTTCGGTGTCCCGACATACGATATACGACATACCACATACGGATCCGGTGCTACACTCAGCGGGTGCCGACCCTGATCGACCGCTACTACCGCTACATCCGACCATACCGTTTCCTCTACGGCTGGGCCAAGGACCATGCGACCAAAGCCCGATGCTCGCGGCGAGCCGGGGGGTGGCGGGCGAAAGGATTCAAGGGCGTCAAGCTTCACGCGTTCGGCGGCTGCATTCCGATCAATTCCCAAGAATACCTGAACTTGGACATCGTCTATCTGCCAAAAGTCGACCTTGTGTTCGACATCACCAAATGCTTCCCGATCGACGACGGCGTGATCGCCGAAATTTTCTCGGCCGCCACGCTGGAGCACCTGCGAAAGCCCCAGGTGGACCACGTGCTGCGGGAGTTCTACCGCATCCTGCAGCCAAGCGGGATGGTGCGGGTTTCAACGCCCGATATCGAGGCGATCGCCCACGGCATCCTGCACGGCGAAGACCTGGACCTGGTGAACCAGTACCTCTTCGGCAAATATAAATCGGACCGGACGGAAGATTACGACCTCCACCGGTGGATGTACCCGGCCAAGGCGATGATGGAAGTGCTGGGCACAATCGGCTTTGAACGGATGGAGCGGCTGCCTATGGATGTGGGATTGCACCATGAGCGATATAACTACCTGATCCGCGCATGGAAGCCTTGACACTGGCACGGTGATGAAGAAAATTCTCCAAGAAACAAGAGACAAATAATTCTCAATGATCAATTTTCAAGAAACCAAAATTTTTCACCATTTATTTTTTGATATTGGTTCTTATTTGTCTCTTGTTTCTTCGGTTATTTATCCCCTATCTTCCATAGCGACCATCCTTCCCCGCTCCCCGCTTTCTTCAGTGAAACCTTGAGCCGGGAGAGATTCCAACGCGGTTCCCGCTCTTCATCCCACAACACATACTCCACGCCGAATTTCCTGAGCGCCGCGGGAGGATTCTTGTCGAGCGCCGCGCATGCATCCTCCACCATCCGCACTTCGCGCGCGCGTACGGAGGGGTCATTAGCATAGGCGCTGTCCGCATCGGGGTAGATGAGCCATGCCTGGTGGGAGATATCGCGGAACTTGGGGTCGAGCGGCAGTTGTTCGCTGCAGTAGCGCTGCGCGATTTCTTCGTTTGATAGGAGCAGGTTCTTGAGGTAGAGCGCATACACCACATCGTGTTTGCTGGCACCCGCGATGAAGAGTGAGGTATCGGGATCCGTGAGGATGCGCGCCCTGGGCATCGCATCCAAAATCGGAAGCAACGTCGCCAAATGCTCTTCCTGAAAGTCGGCGGCTTTGGGCGTCATCTGGGTGATCAGAAACCGCCCGTCATACCCAATGGCGATCAGGTAGACGAGGGCTGTTATCCCCGATAGGGCCAGGATTTTCTCTCGTTTCCAAAAACGATAGCTCAGCAGCAAGGCAACAATTGCACCGAGGATGAGGAAGAACAGGTAGTGCGACGCATACATGAAGACAACGCCATCAATCACCTGCTGGTTGAGGATGACGAACGCTGTCACGACCGTGACAATTGCATATTTATAGGGCTGCAAAATCTCATAACGACGCAGCAAACCAACCAAGACTCCCGCTGTCATGGAGAAAAACAACATACTGTAGATCCAGGACTCCGGCAGACGGGATGGATGGATCCCGCTGCGGAATACGGCTTCCTGATAGAACGGGCTCTGCATCAAATGCCGCAAATCGAGTGCAAATGGGGTGGCGGCAATCAGGGCAATAACCCCAAACAAAAGCAACCGCGTCCATCGGCTCTCCCGCATTTCCCTCCTCTGAATCTTCTGATTCGTCTGATTCCTCTGAGTCCTCATCCATTTCATCAATTCCCACAAGAACAATAACCCCAACCACGGCACCGCATATGTCCAGCTCCAAAAGTACACACCGAGAAGCATCCCAGTGATGGCTCCGCCAAGAACGCCCCAATACCAGCGCCGCTCGAGCCCAGCGATGATCCCAAGCAGCGCAAGGACGGTGAGGAGGAAGCTGGTGCGCTGGTTGACGGGACGGTTGAGGTTGTAGAGCTCGAGCACGATGAAGACTCCCGCGCCAACGAAGGCTTCGAGCCTGGAAAACCCGCAGAAGCGCAGAAACCACCAGAGCACCAGAAAGAGCAGCGGCGGGATGACGGAATCCATGATCTGCAGCACGGTGGAAGCGCGCCAGCCGGTGAAGGAGAAGAGTTCACCCTCGATGCGCTCAATCAGCGCCGGCTGGGCGCCGAGGATGTGCGGATCGCCGATGAACGCCTCGGCCGCCTGCCCGGGCCTGCCCGTGAGCGCCTCCTCCACCCGCGCCAGATAGACGTACTCGTCGGAATTGAGGATCACCGGGATGCCGCGGTAGCGGGCATCGAGCATGTGGATGAGCTGGGGCAGCTGCATGAAGACTGCGATCGCGAGGCAACTGACCGTGAGGATGACCGTCCAACGGCGCAACATAGAGGAAGTGTAGCGGAGACGTGGGAAACCGGGGAAAGCGAAGAAATCCAAGAGTTCGGTGGTTCCTTGATTTCCCCGAACTCCCCTGTCCGCCGTAGCTCAGAGAGCGAAAGCGGATCGATTTCCTCGATCGCCTTCCGTATCATTTCGCCGATGAACCGCGACTACGCCACTCTCCTGCCCTACGCCTTCAAGCGCTTCAGTGTCGGCAGCGCTGCGCGC
>CAZAUW010000122.1:0-3627 GCA_964488295.1 uncultured Candidatus Peribacteria bacterium | reverse complement strand
CGGTACTCTCACCGCCCGGGATAATGAGTTTCTGGCAATGCGAGAGATCACGGAGCGACCTCACCTCCAATGCGCTCATCCGAAGGTTTGCGAGGATCTCCAGATGCTCCGCAAAGTCGCCGTGAAAAGCCAACACACCGACAGTCATGGAAAAATTCTACGAAAAAACGAACAAATGAACAAATGAAATGGCTCTCACCAGCCCCTCCCCTGCATTTTCTGCGGGAGCGTGTCGATCTCCAGGCCCGGCATCGGCTGGGGCAAGTCGGTGGAAATCCCGGCAAGCTTGGCAGAGTCTTTGTAATGGACGGTTGCCAGCACGATCGCCTCCGCCGTCCGCTTGGGATCCTTCGATTTGAAAATCCCGGAGCCGACGAAGACCCCCTCGGCGCCCAGCTCCATGAGCAATGCCGCATCGGCCGGCGTGGCCACTCCGCCCGCCACAAACGTCACCACCGGCAACCGCTGTAACTCCTTCACTTCTTTCAGAAGTTCCAGGGGCACTCGCTCCCGATCGGCCCATTTCTTGAGCCCATCGGAATTGAGGGCCTTGAGGTCGCGCAGTTCCTTCTTGATCAGCTTGAGGTGGCGCACCGCCTCCACCACGTTGCCCGTCCCCGCCTCGCCTTTGGTGCGGATCATCGCCGCTCCCTCATGGATCCTGCGAAGCGCCTCACCCAAATTAGTCGCTCCGCACACAAACGGGACTTTGAACGCTCGCTTCTCAATATGGTCGAACGGATCGGCGGGCGTGAGCACTTCGCTCTCGTCAATAAAATCAATTTTGAGCGCCTCCAAAATCCTCGCCTCCGCCGTGTGCCCGATGCGCACCTTGGCCATCACGGGGATGCTCACGGCATCCTGGATTTCTTTGATGAGCTTGGGGTCGCTCATGCGCGCTACCCCGCCCTGAGCACGGATATCCGACGGCACCCGTTCAAGCGCCATCACCGCGCAGGCGCCAGCTGCTTCGGCGATTTTCGCCTGCCTTAAGTCCACCACGTCCATGATCACCCCGCCCTTGAGCATTTTGGCCAGATCTTCGCCGAGAATGTTACGCGCAAAACTCATCCTGCCTGAGTATACGACAAGTCTTTTTTGCCAAGAAGCTCAAGCAGCGTCTGCTTCGTGACGTCGGAAACGCGGCCGGACGCGACACGGTGCCGGAGCAACGCAACTTCTCCCGCTGACAACCGATCAACGCAGACAGCGCGGCCCTTCAGATACCCTGCTTGCGCCAAGGCGCGATGAATATTCACGTTTCCCGCTTCGCAAATGATGAAGGCGTCCTCAGCCCTCTCTATGCCGGTAATGAATGCAAATCCTTTTGGCACAAGGAAGCGAGATCCTAGTGCGGACGTGGATGCATTTCAACACCTTTTACCACTTTCTTGCAAGGAAAGCGTTCCTGAGCTAATTGACCGAAAAGGACGCCCGTACCACGGCCGTGATCATCTTCTGGATGGAGGTGGTGTCGTAGCTGCCGTAATCGGACACATCAGTGGAGTTCACCGGGGTGATCTGCAGCACGCCCATGGCGGCCGAGCGCAGTTTGCCCAGGCCCGAACCAGCGCTCTGCGCGATCTTCTGGGCGCGCATCTGAGCGTCTTTGGTGGCCTGCGCAAGCATCTCCACCTTCACGTCGCTCAATTTGCTGTAGTAGTACTCCAGCGACGTGGTGGAGACAAGCGCGTCCTGGTTGATGAGCGCGCCGACATCCTGCGCCAGCTTCGTCACTTTCTGTACGTCATTCGATTCTACATCCACTTCCTGCGTGAGCGTGTATCCCGTGGGCGTATTGCCCTTGTCGTAGCTCGTGGTGAGGGTCGTCAGGTTGATTGGTTGGACCGTGATCTCCTTGGGGTCAACCTTGTTCTTCTTCAAAAAATCATTGAGGATGCCCAAGTCATGCGTCATGGACGTGTAGCCGTCTTTCACGGTATCAAGACCCGTGGAGTGCGAGATCGAGAGCTTCCATTTGACCACATCCGATGTGATCTCCTTCTGCGCGGAACCCGTGACAGAGATAGTGTCTGACAGCGCCTTCACGCGGTAGAAGCCATATGCCCCTACGACGGTGGAGGCAAGCAGGCCTACTGCGAGGATCAGGGCAGGAACGGTAAATGGCGAGCGGGCGTTGGTGTTGTCCATAGCAAATGCAGGGGGAGGACTTCATTCTAAGTGCTGCTCTTCGCCGCTACAAGTGGAAATGGCCGCGCTTCGTCGAAGGGTGACATCCCGGTTCCCTAGTATTACAGTTTCGTATGTGAAGCCAAAACTTTTCGCGGCCGGTATACTCCTCTCCCTCACAGTCATGTTCGTGCTCGCGGTGCGGGCCGCCACGAACTGGAATGACGTGAAGAACGTGTACGGAGGCATCGCAGCGCAAGTCGAACGCGCATACGCGGGCGGGCAAACAACCCTCGAGAGTGAGTATCCGCCTTTGGCTTCGGGCATCTTCTTCCTCCTCAAGGAAAACCACCTTGGTTTGTCCTTCCCGGTAGCGTGGGAGATCTTTCTCTTCCTCGCCATCCTGGCCTGCTCTATCTATGTATGGAAGGAATACGGCATGAGCGAGGCGGCTGTGTTTCCGGCCGCCATCGCGCTCACGTCGCTGATCTTCGGTTTGGAACTGGTGTGGGGAAGGTACGACGTCCTCGTTGCGCTTTTGTTCTACCTTACCTGGAGGTCGCACCGCAAGAACCACGATGCGCGCGCCGGCGCGTTCCTCGCGATTGCCGGATGCGTCAAACTGGTGCCATTCGCCGCGGTTCCACTGCTCTTCATCGCCACTCCGTTCAGGAAGTGGCTGCGCACGGGTCTTGGTTTTGTTGCCGGCTTGGTCGTATCCACAGCGGTGCCCTTGGTCGGGCTCGGCTGGCATTTGTTTCGCAGTAACCTCTACTACCTGCGCTATTACCACACCAACCGCGGCGTGCAGGTGGAATCGCTGTGGTCGGGCATCACGATGCTGGAGCGCCAATTGCGTTTCGGCTGGGCCTCTCGCTTCGTCTTCTACGCAGGCTCATATGAGAATACCAATGTACCTCGCAATATCATCCTTGTCTCCGTTGCGTTCACCTGCCTGGCCCTTTTGGCCGTCTTGTTTTTCGCATGGCAAAAGTCGCAAAAAGGCAAAAGGGATTTCGGGCTGCCTCTCATTCTCACTCTCCTCTTCCTCATCGGCCTCGGCACGGTCTTCTCGCCGCAGTACCTCATTTGGGTCATCCCGCTGATCTTCGTGTGGCTGTGGGACGAAAGAACCGTGGACTGGCTGCACCTTGCGATACTGGTTGTGACTTGCGCGATTGCCTCGATGACACGCTGGATCTACCCGCTCCACTACCAGGAGTTCCTGGACCAGCGCCACCTGTCCATGACCCTCCTACTGAATGTGAGGAATGTATCGGTGTTTGCCCTGAGTGGTTTGCTTGTATGGGCATGGTTGATGAACTCGCGAGCCAGCGGAAGAACATGAGACATGGTCGGGCCGGCGCGACTCGGACGCGCGACCTCCTGCTCCCAAAGCAGGCACTCTAGCCAACTAAGCTACGCCCCCTCACTTGAAGTCTACCCAGGAGCTCCCACCAATACCAGCGACATCCCATTTGCGTGTCCCCGGATTTT
>CAZAUW010000121.1:1104-3639 GCA_964488295.1 uncultured Candidatus Peribacteria bacterium | reverse complement strand
TTCGTGCACATGTACATCTTGGGGGAGACGGTCGAGGCGCAGACATGGGAATTGGAGGCAAATGAGGGCCATGACGTCCAAAGTGGGCATCAGCCGGCAAACGGTCGCACGATTGTCATCGATCCGCGCGAATACGATCTGGTTGTCTGGGACGAGGCGCACAAATACCTGACCGCGCACGCCCTGCAGCTTGTGGCGCGCTTTACACATGCCCTCAGGCTCGCCCTCACCGCGACGCCGAGATACTACGAAGGAAAGGAAGTGGCAAACGTGTTCGGGCGGGTATGGCACGAACTCCCGCTGCAAACGGCCGTGGAACGGAAGGAAATCTGCGATTTCCGTAACCTCCTCATCACGACGGACGTGAGAACGGGGCTGGATCTCTCCTCCCCTGAGCAGGAGGAAAGTGCGGAGGTTGCACGGGCGATTGACGTGCCAGACAGAAACAGGATTTTCCCCGGCCTCTACAAAAACGCCAAGATCCGAATCTGGGATAAGGAATACACCCTCGCAGGGGAACCCACTATCGTCTTTGGCGCAGGCATCGACCACGTCCACGACATTGCAGACGCGTTCAACGAAACTCTGACAGAGGCGCTGCACAGCGACGAAGAGTTCCGCGCTGTCTTGCGTGCCAAGGGGATTGACCCCGATATGGTGGAGGAGATTGCTGCCCCCATCCATAGCAATGGTACGGAGGAACATGCAGCCATGTCTCTTGCGGAGCGCAACAGGCTCGTAGAGCGATATCACCAGCGCAAGGTGCTCGTCCTCGTTGCCACCTCCGTCCTGCAGCAGTCATTCGATAGCCCGATTACATCGGTCATAATCGACAGCGTGCCACGGCAGACATATGTAGGCGTCGGACAGGCGGCAATGCGGGCATTGCGGTACCTCTCGGGCAAGATGGCCTTCATCATCAACACGCAGGATGCCGATCATCCCTCTCTCACCTTCCTCGACTTCCAGGCGGTGCGAGGGAAGGAGGGGGGGGGTGATCATCGAGATCGGACAAAGGAACGGCACAGACACGCGGCAGCAGAGGAATAACTCGCGAGGAAATTACAGCGTCACCTACGGCGCGTCTTTGGTGGACTTGGCCGAACGACGCAGAGCTCAGGCGAACCAGCTCTACCGGGATGATTATGCCACCTCCTCACGACATTTCACGCTCCTGGGCTTCCAGCGGGTCAACCAGCTTATTGTGAACATTGCCACTGGTGACCATGGGGCGGTCGGCACCTTATTGAGCGTCATTCAACCGTGGATTGAAAGAACGCACCAGCGCATAGCATCGCAGGTGTTCCTTGGAGAGGATATTGATGTTGAAGGTTGCGAAGATGCCCAAATTGATACCTTCATGCAACTGATCGGCACGGCGCAAGCAGGAGGCATTCAAGGATGGAGCAGGTTTTCTGTGCACTTCCAGCAGAAATTACGCCGCCGCTACGAGAATTTGAAGCAGGACAATGAGAATCTTCCAACCATTAGTTTGAATGAGAAAATTCCGTATCAGCACCTGCATTCACACTTATGGGAAGATGATCCGAAAGAGATGCATGCAATGAATGACCCGACACGCGTATCCCGTCATGAGACAATCTCATCGCCGACACGGCAGGAAGTAGTCTCTGAGGTCATGGCCTTGCAATGTACCGAACGAATCGAAAAAGTTTTACTAACATTAACCTATCGGGAACGAGAAATTCTAAAACTGCGTTTTGGATTGGGGGACGGATATACCTACACGCTGGACGAGGTCGGAGAAATTTTTAAGATAACAGGAGGGAGAGTCCGAATGATAGAAGCGAAGGCCATAAGAAAGTTGCAGCATCCGGTTCGTTCCCGTCAGCTTGAAGGGTTTGTTGAGGGCATTGGGAAAAGGCCTCTTATGCTCTTATGGGAGCAACAAACAGTCGAAGCAAATGAAGAACAACGCAAAGTGAATAACAGAATCCTTTGGGAAATTGAGGATGACCTTGTGGCTCAAAAACAAGTAATACTCAACCTCTTGAAATGCGGCGAGGCTGACAGGGAATATGTGCCTGCAACGACAATATTTCAAAGGACAGGAGTGCCGGAGCATCTCATATATGCTCTATGTGATACGGAGTGGACGTTTATAGATCACCTGAGCGAGGTTCTTGATGAAAGAGTAATAGCAAGGCTGAAGGCGGGATTGCCGCAACTTGGTTTACCGACAAGAAAAATTTATGAGTTTGAGGATGCGATTGAGGCACTAGAAGACATCATGGGACGATTCACGGAAATGGGTGGGAAACCTATTAAAGAACAGCATAGGGCTTATTAAATTTTCGTAATCACTTCTCCTTTGTCACCGTCACTTTCAGGGCCACGCTCGATGAGCCGAGCTTGATCTGCGCCTGGTGGTCGCCGAGCGCTTTGATGTGCTCTGAGAGGACAATGTTGTCGGCGGGTACCGTGACTGACAGCTGCTCTTGCAAAGCATTGGAAATATTGTCTTCTGTAATTGCTGACAGGCAAATGAAAGAGCCGGATCGGTTATGGCAAGGC
>CAZAUW010000121.1:0-1094 GCA_964488295.1 uncultured Candidatus Peribacteria bacterium | reverse complement strand
TGTAATTGCAGCGTAGAGCTTGCCCGTCTTGGAGGCCTTGCGGGCGAAGGTGACCGCCTTGCCCGCCAACGCGGCCGCAGCCTGGGTGCGCATCTGCTTCTCGCGTTCTTTCTCCTCGGCGCGCTTGCGGATCTGCTCGGCATAGCGCTTACGCACGGTGGGCGTCGCCACCAGCGCAAGGCGCCCCGGAAGCAAATGGTTGAGCGCGAAACCGTCTCCCACGATGAGCAGGTCGTTTTTCTTCCCGATGCCGTTCACATCCTCGAGGAGGAGAATTTCCATTGCTGAATGGGCGGAAGGAGACATTGTTTGCCCTCGTAAGAGAGCCAAAAGAGCTTACGCTTTCGGGTGCTGCCCGTCAATGCGCTACACAAAGGGATAGCATTACATTCTTGTGCATCTAAAGCTATGCAACAGATGAACAAATGATCAATATTACGTGACAAAAGCACGATAGAAAAGGTGACCGTATGATATACGAATATACAAGATATAAGATACAAGAGACAAAAGGGCAAGAACGCCACCGACTACGTACCACTCCACTGCATATTAATCAACGAACCGCCAATAGAAGTGCAGTAATCTCGCCAGCCAGGCAAAGAATGATATCCAGCCTTCGCCGGGCTTGAAGACCCTCTCCTGTTTGACGTACCACTTGTAGAGCGTGAGGAAACGGTCGGAATGCAGGGAGAGCGATCCCAGCTCCACGCCGCGGATATCCTGCTGCTGCGCGAACATGTAGAGGGGGGAGTAGAGGAAAATGGCGGGCACGTCGGTTTTGAGGACGTCGCGCAGGCCGTCGAGCGCCTGGGTGCGTTCCTTGTCGTCGCTCGTCTTTCGGATGGTTTCGAGGAGGGAATCGGCCTTGAAGGAGGCGTACTGCGACAGATTGTAGGCATCGCTATGCAGGTCGGCGTCGTTGCCCGTCAGCTTCTGCACGCCGCTACTGTGCCAGTAGGAATAGCTGTCGAGGTTATCGAGCAGCGACTGGCCGAAGAGCACCACGTCGTACCGGCGGCGCAGGAGCATGTCCGGGAATTCCTGCTGTGTGGCGGGGTTGTTCAACACCACCTTCCACCCCAGAGACTTCC
>CAZAUW010000120.1:0-3669 GCA_964488295.1 uncultured Candidatus Peribacteria bacterium | reverse complement strand
TTGTCGGCGAGTGCCGGCGCCAGCAATGCGGGGTTGACGATAGAAGAATCGTGTCCCTGGTGAGTATCCGATCCCATCTTCGCGGCGATCACATGCGACAGGCCGGGGCCATGGCAGTTCTCGCAGCTGATCGCTAGTTCGGAGAAGGGTGGATCGTCGAAGCGGCCATTGCCGTCTGGAATCGCATTCGGGTGGCCACTGTGGCAGGCAATGCAGGCGGGCAACCTGCCAGGCGCGCTTCAGCTCTTCGACGCAGTCACTGCCGAGAGGCCCGACTTCGCCGAGGGCTGGAACAAGCGGGCCACTGTCCTCTACATGATGGGTGCGCTCGACGCTTCAGCGAAGGACGTCGACAAGGTGCTGGAGCTGGAGCCGCGCCATTTCGGCGCCCTCTCCGGCCTCGGCCTGATCAACGCCAGCAAGGACAAAGACGACGCAGCGATCGAGGCATTTCAGCGGGCGCTGGAAATCAACCCCCACATGCCCGGCGCCAAGCAGAACATCGACATGCTGAAGAAGCGTCAGCGCCAGAAGGGCGGCGCGATCTAGCGCGCCGTCCACCCCCCGTCGACCGGGAGCGTGTGCCCGGTCACCATCGCCGCAAGATCGGACGCCAGGAAGAGGATGGCCGCGGCCATGAAGTAGCCGTTCTGCTCCCGCGTGGTCTGCAGGATGTGCGTGATGACCGCGATCAGCCCCACCGACAGCACGGTGCCCAGCACCACCCCGAACACATAGTGCGCCTTGCGCTGCTGCTGCACGCGCGAGACCAGATCGAGGCAGGCCACGACGAGTACCGCCAGCAATACGACCACACTCTTGGAGAGCGAAAACTGCAGCGATGTGAGCCATGGGAGCATCAAGTTATTATAGCATAAATTTGAGGCAGACGGTAGCATCCGTCCGGTATCAGCTGTCAGCCTTCAGCCGCCAGCTTTCAGCATTTTTCATACTGATTGCTGATGGCTGGAAGCTGGCAGCTCTCTCGAGTACCCTAGTATTCCGGTAGTCCGTTACTCCGGTAATCCCCACCCATGCCCGCCACCTCCCTCGACCAGATCGTCTCGCTCAGTAAGCGCCGCGGTTTCGTGTTCCCCGGCTCCGAAATCTACGGAGGGCTGGCAAACTCCTGGGATTACGGTCCGCTGGGGGTGGAGCTCAAAAAAGCCCTGCAGGACTGGTGGTGGGAGCGGTTCGTCCATAAGCGCCAGGACATGGTGGGCATCGACCCGGCCATCATCATGAATCCGAAGGTATGGGAAGCCAGCGGTCATGTGGCAAATTTCAATGACGCCATGATCGATTGTAAAAATTGTCATTCGCGTTTTCGGGCAGATCATCTCATTCAGGACAAATACCCGGAACTGTCTGTGGAAGGAAAAAGTCCCCAGGAACTCACCGCAATGATCCAGGAAAAGGGCATCGCCTGCCCCCGCTGCGGGATGAAAGATCAGTTTACGAATGCTCGCAAGTTCAACCTCCTCTTTCGTACCCCCCTGGGAGTTCTCGAAGGAGAAGATCAAAAAATGGTATATCTGCGGGGGGAGATCGCCCAGGGAATGTTCGTGAATTTCAAGAACGTCCTCAATACCTCCCGCAAGCGCATCTCCTTCGGCATCGCATCGGTGGGGAAGGCGTTCCGAAACGAGATCACCCCCGGCAACTTCACTTTCCGCACGCTCGAATTCGATTTGATGGAATTCGAGTATTTCATCCGCGAACAGGACTGGGAGAAGACATTTGACTATTGGTTGGATGAGCAACAGGCGTGGGCTTTTGAAGTCGGATTCAGCAAGGATCGCCTGCGCGTGCGCGAACACACCGAGGACGAGCTGTCGCACTACTCCAAGCGGACGGTCGATCTGGAATACCACACGCCCTTTGGATGGAAAGAGATGTTCGGGCTGGCCTACCGCACGGATTTCGATTTGAAGAATCACGCCAAACATGCGGGCGAGGAATTGCTCTACACCGACCCCGATACGAACGAGAAATTCGTGCCCCACGTGATCGAGCCGACCTTCGGCCTCTCGCGCTTCACGCTCATGACGCTCCTCGAGACCTACGACGAAGAGAAACTCCCCGACGGCGACACGCGCACGATCCTTCGCCTCCACCCGCGTATCGCCCCGGTGCAGGTGGCTATCTTGCCGCTCAGTAAGAAAGAAAACCTCATCAGCAAGACACAAGAAGTGTACAATAAAATTATTCAGGAAACCGATCTCCGCGCCGATTTCGACGTCACCGGCAGTATCGGCAAGCGCTACCGCCGCCAGGATGAAATCGGCACGCCCAAGTGCATCACGGTGGACTTCGGCACGCTCGGGGAGGATCCCAACCAGGGAGAGCGCGACACCATCACCATCCGCGACCGCGACAGCTTGAAACAGGAGAGGATGAGCATCGGCGCGCTCATCGGCGCATTGCGCCGGGAAAATTAAGGCGCCTGCGTGGGGTCAACGCGTGCGGTGGCGGGCTTACGATCATTGAGCAAATCGACCGGATGCGCGTTGGGCTTGGGCACATAGGGATGCAGCACGGGGCCAGCGAGAAGCGAGAAAGCAGCAATACATGCCTTGATCCTCCACGACACCTCCGTTACAGGATTGCCTGCCTCGGCATCCTGGTTTTCGACCGCATCGCCGGGCTGTTCATTACTCTTCACTGCTCCATCATAGACGAAGCATTCAGTGATCTCCATTAAGCGGCTTTCACAAAAGAAGGTAGAGAGTTCTTTAAAAGCCACCTGCTCTGGCGATGCGACCATCCTCCCTCCCCCTCGCAGACGAGGGAGAGGGTTAGGGTGAGGGAGCCGTCGAAGTGTAAAATTCCACCATGCTCCAACGACGAAATTCGCGCACCGTTTCTTTCGCCCAAGAACTCCACCGGCGCCAAACCCCCGCCGAGCTCATCCTTTGGAAGAAACTGCGCGCCCGCAGGTTCCACGGTTTCAAGTTCAGAAGACAATATCCATTCGGCAAATGGATAGCGGACTTCGCCTGTCCGGAGAAAAAGTTAGTGGTGGAAATCGACGGTGCAGACCATTGGATGAGGAAAGAAAAAGACCGGCAAAGAGATGCTGCGATGATGCGTGAAAATTTTCTCATACTCCGTTTCAACAACACGCAGATACGAGAAAGTATGGACTGGGTGCTGGAGCAGATACTCATGGCCGTCGAAGCCGATCGGCATTTGTAACACATCCCTCTCCCTGCCCTCTCCCTTTCGCGAAAGGGAGAGGGTTCTTAAAAAAAAGCCGCCCCTCGATAGGGGACGGTGGATGCTCCGGGGTGACGCGCAGCCGCGCCAGCCAGGGCTGAGCGTGCAGACGTGGGAGGGCCGCCGGCGCGCGTGTCGTGCCGGTATACTAATAAGCGGCATCGCCGTCTTATTCATTCGAGTCGAATACATCGCCGATGATCCTGCCGGAAAACGCGCCCTTTCGAATCGGCGACTGGCAGATAGACCCGGCGCTGGACGAAATCTCGTGCGACGGCAGGACCATCAAGCTGGAACCGCGCACCATGTGCGTCCTGGTCCACCTCGCCCGCCGTGCCGGGGAGGTGGTGAGCGTCGACGACCTTCTCGATGTCGTCTGGAAGGACGTCGTCGTTACCCAGCATTCCGTATATCAGGCAGTGGCAGTGCTCCGCCGCTCGTTCGGCGACG
>CAZAUW010000119.1:0-3759 GCA_964488295.1 uncultured Candidatus Peribacteria bacterium | reverse complement strand
GGTTGGGCGCGGCGCGAACTGCTGCTGCCGGCGATCACTGCTTCGCCTCACCCGGCGGCGATCGATTGGCTGGAGCGGGTTGCGCTACGCGATCGCCGCAGCGCCGTGCGTCTGCTCGCCCGCACCGCGCTGCTGCGGATGCCGCAGTCGCCCCTTGCCCAGCGGGCTCGTCAGCGCGCCAAGGCGTTGCTGAGCGTGCAGGGGCTGCTGCAGCTGCCCGAAGACCGTAAGGACGCGATGCGCAGGGAACTGCGTGAGATCGTGGTGAGCGGCCACAGTCTGGCTTCGCTCATCAACCGCCTGGCTCTCGAGATGGAAGCGGCGCACCACAATGTGAAGCCCACGAAGACCATTGTCTTCAAGTAACGTCATCCTTCGACTACGCTCAGGATGACACTTGACTCTCTGCCTACCGGCAGGCAGGCGCTCACCATGATACCGCTTCGCGTTTAAAACATCATCAATGCATCTGAGGTGGTGATGTTGGTCATTGGCTTGGGCAAACGCTACGCAGTACGAGAGGATGGAGTAGTTCTTCTATGGATTAGGTAACTTTCAATTGCAAATTGGTATGACAATTTTTGCTCCGCCTCTGCCAGATGACATTGCTTCACAGGTTATCGTCCCAGTAGGCTTGCCGCATGAACCAGCCACGGCTCAGCATCGTCGTGCCCGTGTATAACGAGGAGAAGACGCTTACGGAAATCATCGCGCGGCTGCACCGCGCGTGCGGGGATTTGAGCGAACTGATCTTCGTGAATGACGGGTCGGGCGACCGGTCACTGCAGATCCTTCAGGCTTACGCCCGGCCGCAGGATGTAGTGCTCAGCAAACCCAACGGAGGCAAGGGCTCGGCCGTGCGCATGGGCTATGCGCACGCCAGGGGCAACTACGTGATCGTCCAGGATGCCGACCTGGAGTACAGCCCCGAGGAGATCCCGCAGCTTCTGGAATTTGCGGAGAAAAACAATCTGCAAGCGCTCTTCGGTTCACGGAGGCTCAAACGCCAGAAACAGTTCGCACACCTCACCTTCTTCATCGGCGGCTCGATGCTCACCTATGCCTGCAACCTGCTCTACGGCACGCGGCTCACCGACCAGCCCACCTGCTACAAGATGGTGCGCGGCGATGTGCTGCGCACTATCCGCCTGAAGGAAAACGACTTCCGCTTCGACCCCGAGCTCACCGCCATGCTCGCCCGCCATGGCATTCCCATCGCCGAGTTTCCCGTCTCGTACCATCCGCGCACGAAGCGCGAAGGCAAGAAGATCAACTGGAAGGACTGGTTTAAGTGGATGTGGGTGTTTGTGAAGTTGAGGGTTGTACCGATGCGTTCGCTGCAGTGATGCTCTGCGGAGGTATGTGGTATATCCTCTGTCGTATGTCGGGATCCCCATATACGACATACGACATACGACATACGTTTCTCCGGCCGGCATTTTTGCTACCAGCAGCTTGCCTCATCCTAATCCTCCTCTGGCTGCCGGGGCTGCGCTACCCGATCGTGAGCGACACGGCGGTGTATGCGTTGCTTGGCAAGAGCATTTGGGAGCACGGCACCTACATGCTCTACGGCGCGCCGTTTGCCAAGCAACTGCCCCTGCAGGCGATCCTCTCCTATCCCTTCACGCAGCTCTTCGGTTACCACGTTGGCATGAAGCTCATGACGCTGCTGGCGGGATGCGGCATACTCGTCGTCACCCACGCGCTCACGCGCCGGGCGTTCTCGCAGGTGATCGCAACCGTCACTGTCCTCGCGCTGCTCTTCCATCCGGGCTTCGTACTCATGACGATGCTGGGATCCGCCGATCTGCTCTTCACGTTCCTTTTCCTCCTCTCGCTACTCTTTTTTGTGCGGGCGGACACGGATGAGCGATGGTACGCGGCTGCCGGCATCTGTGTGGGGCTCGCGTGCCTGACGCGCTACAACGGTATCCCGCTCTTCCTTCTCTTGCCCGCATACGCCGCCTGGAAGCGCCCGCGCGATCTGCGCCGCCCCTGGCTCTGGATCGGCTTGGCGCTCGGAGCCGGACTCTTCTCGCTCTGGTTTTTGCGCAATTGGATGACCTTCGGCAATCCCTTCCACACCGCCTACACCGCTGAACTGTCCCAAACGTCGCCTGACCACGCGGCACAGCTCGTCTCGAACGTCTTCTATTACCTCAACCCTTTCCACAATATCTTCTTCCTCTTCCCGTTTGCGCTGTGGGGGCTATGGAAATTCGCAAGCAAACAACCGTTTCTCGTCTTGGCGATGGTGGCGGTGTGGCTGCTCGCGCTCATCTGGTGGGTGCAGGCGATCCGCTTCCTGTTCCCCGGCTATCCCATCCTGATCGCCTTCGGTATCGCGGGCGTGTGCGACCTCGCGCGGTATGCCCGCCCGTTTGTCTCCGCGTTCCTCATCGCGTGCCTGCTCGGCTTCGCGACTGCGCATGCGGCCTCCCTCTGCCTCTACACCTACGGCGGCTGCAACGCGCTCTTCGACCGCAGGGTCGGGATCCTTCCCAAAGACATGCACCTCACTTCCGAAGGCTTCTACATGTGGTCACTGGCCAGGGATTATCTGGATACGCATGCCGAAAAGAATGCGGTGTTTGTCACCAATGATCCGCTGGAAGGGGTGGTGTGGCAAACGGGTGTCTTTCGCCCCGACATACGCGTGATCGAGAACGACGACGGCTCGTGCCCGTCTTATCGCATCGGCAACGAAGCGCATCCGGGAGAGGAAGTGCGGTTCACTACACCGCCGCCGGTGAATATGGTGATGGAGATGAAATGTACGAAGAAGTAGAATGTCAGGAACGACTCGGGGCACCTTCCCCCACCCGCCTGCGCGACAGCTACGGCGGGCAGGTCGGGGGAAGGAAGTTACAACGCCCCCCTCAACTTTTCACTCACCTCATCTACCCACACGAAAGACTGATCGGAACGCAAATACTGTTTGTGGTCATCACGGATCTTCTCGAGGGCTTGGCGTGACGGCAGGGAGGGCAGAGGATGCGGCTTCCCCTTGAGCTTTTCGTAGCATTCCTGGATGGTGCGGATGGCCAGCATGGAGCAGAGCGTGCCGTAGAGGATGTTGCCGCTCCACTGCGTTTTGGGCGGCGACAGGTAGTAATCGAGGACGTCCTTGGGCGTGCGGAAGTAATGGAGCAAGATGACGGCGCCGCTGAGGCCACTGAACGCCGTCACGCACTCCCGGCGTTCCTCTTCGCCCACAATCGCGCAGCGGTAGCCTTTGCGAAGCAGGGTTTCGTTGGCTTTGTCGAACGTGTCGTAGCGGCCCGGCGCGCGATGTCCGCCCACGGGCAAATGCGGGTTGCCGCCCAAGGGCGCGAGCGACAAATGCTCTTTGCTCACAAAAATCCCGCGATTGAGGGCCAGGCAGTAGCTGCCGCTTGGTTCCACCGGCTTTCCGTCGATCTCGAACCGCCACCACGCGCGCGGCTGGAAACTCACGCTCGCGGTATTGCTCACGGCAAGTTCCCTCTCCACGATTCCGGTGGCTTTGGGGCTTATAAAAAACACGTCGTCGTCGCACAGCCAGGCTATTTGACGCTTCGCCGCGATATGCTCGAGGAATTCCTGGCACTTGGCGGCGGCGTAGAGGTTCAAGAATTTCTGCACGCGCGAGCCCGGGCAGTCGGCGGGGTCGAGACGGCCGCTACAGTCGAAGATCATGATGTCAACGCTGTCGCCCAGATACTTCCTGGCGCAGTGGTGCCCAACCGTCCTCCACGGCGGGGGGCGTTTCCTTGT
>CAZAUW010000118.1:0-3778 GCA_964488295.1 uncultured Candidatus Peribacteria bacterium | reverse complement strand
CGATACAGATCAATGTGCAAGAATTTCTACGGGAAGGCTTGAAGCTACGCCGATATGTTCAGTGAAATGGAAATGGTATCAGTCGTTTCAAAGCAGGGCTCCGCATGGGGCTCTGTTTTTTTGCAATCATTCTCTTTCGCAATTCCGATTCCCCGGAGCCCTGCCAGTTTCGAAATACGATTTCTGAGTTTTATATCGTGGTGGAAAAGTACATCACGCCTTCCTTCTTGCATCGACAAAACGTTGATACATTTCACCTGTTCCTCCAAAACCTTCTTGAAACTCACTCAACGCAACCTCAGCGAGGTAATGTTTCGCATCCGGGTTAGGAGACGCTTGTTCAGCAGCTTTGTAGATGCGCGCCAATTCGTCGATGGCCTTTTGCGCAGCGGATCGATCTCCATGCTGCGATGCCTCTCTCAGTTTCCACAGTTGTTCTTTGAAACCGGACTCCTTGGCAAATACCCGCAGAAATGCCGCTGTGTCCCTGTTTGTGTAAGGCCTGGTGTATTGGGCAAGCGTTGTGTCTTGTGCTCGTTCTGATCTGTCATGTTTGTTCAGAACATTTGCCCCAATGAGTGTGAGGATGCTCGCAGCGGTTGCGCCGATGATGGTCGGTAATGCCTTCTTTGCCCTACTTTCTCGGCGATGCCAGCGGTCACGCTCGGTCCCTCCCCCATATCCTCCATAGAAGTACTGCGGATCTTTGAAGCCGAGTGCGGCAGCAGCCCAGCGCAGTACCTGCAATTGAAGAGTGCCGTCGGGATCATACTTCGGTATCACCTCACACGTGCCGTAATAGCTGATTTGCACATCGCTTTGCTTTCTGAGCCATTCCAGAGCAAATCGCTTGAACTCAGAGGTCATGCCACCATGACTCGGTACCGTTGTCCCGGTGCCAATATCTTTGATATCCACAGAATCAGGATCGTCCTCGATGCCAACATGGATGACCGAAACACCGTAATGTGCCTTTCGATCATCAATCCATTCCCGCAGACGTTTATACAATTCCGCCTGAGCCACTTCGCCGCATAGCCCTAATTCATCGGCTGTCATTTGAGGAACTGGTTTTCGGATCTGCTCATGGGTTTCCTGATCGATCAACGCTGTCATCCACGCTTCTTCTGAGGGATCGGCATGCATAATACCAACTGAGAAAATATCTGAACGGTCCAACGTGCGTGATCCCTCAGGCCGCAGATGATTGAGCAATGACTCTTCGCCGGCATCGACCGCACGCCTCCATACCGCATGGCCGTTCACCCTCGTAGTGTCACCGGGATTGTCGCCGCTCCCGGGTGCTTGCGCATCGGGATGCTGGTCGAAGTGCACGATGAGTGCATCAGGCTGCACACTCTTCAAAGCAAGTACCCGGCCGATCGCATCATGTGATGCGGCAGCATGGAACAGTCGCTCGCCTGCAAGAAGATGCGCTCTCGTTACCCGATAATTTTTCTCGGTTTCCTTTCTGAATTTTTCAAAGTACCGCAACGCGTCTGTGTCCTGTCTTTGTCGGAGCCTCAATCTGGTCAATGCCCTTCGTGTCCACTGCGTTGCCGCTTCAACAAAGGACGGGGGACGCTTAGGGCACGTAACAGTCTCCTGAGTGAACTTCTTGTCGGCCCTCTGCAGCAATTGCCGGAATGCATGCGCCATCGCGAAGGCTCCTTCTGCAATCTTGCGGCTCTTAGGATGTCCGTGCAGTCCAGGGAATGTGACGACACCAAACCGCACCTGTTGTTCTTTGTGATCAACATCCGGATTCGTAACGCCGACGTGTTGGCGGCCTCGCCGTTTTGCCATTAGTATCATTATATCATATTTTTGCTAAAAATTCATCTCGCTCGAGGCCACCCTCCCACAGCGATGCCCCTCCGCGATTCAGCTCTCTCTGCGCCGCAATGCCGCCTCGAATTTCCTGCCCTGCCACTTCCAGAAGACCAGGAATGTGAGCACGAAGGTGAAGACCTGGAGAGAGGCGATGAAGACGTCAAGCGAGGGGAATTCGTCGTAGAGCGCGTGGTCGATGAAGCTGAGGGGCACCACTCCCATCAGGTTCCACAGGAACAGCAGCGACGTGAGCGCGTAGAGCGCGATCCCCTCGCGGCCGATCGTGAGCAGGGGGATGGCGAGGATCAGGTACGGGAACAGGTAGCGCTCATGCATTTCGGTATTGAAGAGGAAGAAGGCGTAGGCGATGAGGGCGGTCGTGAGCATTAAGAGGGCCAGGTCCGGTTCCCAGAGTTTGTAGAGTATCCGCTTGATGGCGGGGAAGACGGTGAGCGCCGTCGCGGCCCCGAAGAGCAGGTACCCGGCCGTGCGGAAGGTGAGGGTATTGAAGAGCAGTGCGATATCCTGCTTGTTGGACGCGTCGCCGTAGAGCCCCCACCACAGGTTGTAGGCCCCCAGCGACAGATCCTGGTAGTAGCCGACAGAGTGGACATACACGTTCCACACGTCCTGGAAGGCGCCCGCCATCACGAACGGGATGAGCGTCACGAGCGCCATCATGGCCGCACCCACGATGATTTCCTCCATCGCCCGGCGTGAATGGAAGAAGAGCAGCACGATCACAGGCGCGAGAACGATCGCTTGGGCTTTGAAGAGGAACGAAGCCGCGGCCAGGATGCCGCACAGCATCCACTGTTTGCGCGATGCCGCGAAGAGCGACCACGCCATGCAGGCGGCAAAGAACACATCTGTCTGCCCCCACACGGCCGACTCGTAGATGACGGCCGGCTGCAAAGCCCACACGAGCGCGCATACAAGGCCTGTTTTCTTGCCTCCCAGCGCTTTCCCCACAAAAAAGAGCAGCACACATGCCAGCAAGTCCACGATGATCGCGGGGAGCTTGATAAAAATGTGGTAAGCAAACAGGTGCATGTCGTACGCTGACGAGACAAGGGTCTGGTACGCGTGCCCGATCGCCCCGAACGCCATGACCGAGAGCGGTGGATAATTGGGCAGCATCACGGGATCCAGCTGTTTTTGGTACGACGCCGCCGCGCCCAACACCGCCGCACTATGGGCCCAGCCCTGGTTGACGGCGATGTCGGAGCCATGCCCCGGATGCCACGAGATCGCGATGCGCAATGCAAGGCCCAGCAGCACGATGAGCAGCAGCCAGGAATACTCGGCCCGCCCGCCCGCCTGTTCAATCACTTTGACCTCGTACCAGCCACACAGGATCAGGAAGATCGCTGCCAGCAGCAGGAAGAGGGGGTCAATCCACGATGTGCGCACTTCCACCCCCGCTTCGCCCTTGTTTTGCATCACGATATGCACGGAGTTTTCCCCAGTACGTAGATTGGACGCAAGCGCCACGCGGTGGCCGTTGCCGCCGTCGCAGAGCGGCTGGGTGTTCACTGTGTGTTTATTCACCACGAGCGTTTCGATGCATCCCTCCGGCAGGAAGACGAAATCGCTTGAATGGAGGGGCGAGAGACGCAGCACAAAGTCGATCGTGAGCGATCCCGAGACGGATCGGACGACGGGCATCGCCGCGTGCTCGGCCGGTTTTGCGTCAACGCGCACCGTCGCACCCTCCCAGTGGGGTTGGGTGACCGAAAAAACCCAGAGGAGTGCGGCTACCCCCGCGGCAAAAAAAATCGTGTCGGCGACGAATTGCGAGAGCGGGCGGGGCTTGAGCACGGTAACCACTATAGGGAACATTGATCCGTCGCGCATCGAAGGGGCGAAGGACGCCGCGCTGGTCTGGCCATACACGCACTTCGGCCGCGCCGGGAAGGTGGTCGACCAGCGGCTGATCGCCCAT
>CAZAUW010000117.1:0-3817 GCA_964488295.1 uncultured Candidatus Peribacteria bacterium | reverse complement strand
TTTACCCTGCTTCGCAGAAAGCCCTGACCGTCAGGTCGGGATGAATGCGTGAAGCCAGTATGACACATGCTACGCAGGGTTCCGCGAGCGACGCCGCAGGCGACCGATAGAGAAGCCACCGGCGTGAGCCGGTGGAGCTTCACTACATCCGTTTCTTCAAGACGTTGAATGTCCGTGTTCGTCGGGAATGTAGGCAAGTCCGACCATAAACATGTAGCACCTTCTTTCGGATTTAAGAGTTTTGTCAATCGTGTTTGCAGACCGCCACAGGAGGATATGAGTGACCGGACTGCTTCCAGTACCAAATGATCCCCCTCCCGAATTGCAGTCACGGCAATCTTGCCGAGGTCTGTGGTAAGAGGCTCCAAGGTTGAGAGATCGGGTTTGCCGAGGTCTTCCATTGCATCATATTGTAACTTTAATTTACTTTAGTCAAGACGGTACCCTTGTTCCGAGGCATACCATGCTGCGGTGAAAATTCTCCTCGCCACAGGCATTTACCCGCCCGATATCGGCGGCCCGGCAACCTATGTACAACACCTGGCCTCTACGCTCACGCAGCGCGGCATGGATGTGACAGTGGTGACGTATGGGACGAGGGAATCAGAGGACAGAAGCCAGAGGACAGATGTTGCTACAAACCCGATGTCCGATGTCCGATGTCCGATGTCCGTTATCCATGTTTCCAAATCCGGCGGGCCGCTCCTGCGCTGGCGGCGCTATGCCAGGGCGCTCAAAGAACAGGGCGACGATGCCGACATCGTCTACGCATTCTCCACCGTGAGCTGCGGCGTGCCGCTACGGATGGCGCGGCTCCAGAAACCCCGCAAAATTCTGCGCTTGGGCGGCGATTTCTTGTGGGAACGCTACACCGATCTGGGCGGCCGAAGACCGCTTCGCGCATTCTACCGCCGCTACAGGGGTTTGAAGGGACTCGTCGCGGGCACGCTCAGGGCGATGGACGCGCTGGTGTTCTCCACGTCGTTCCAGGAGCAGCTCTACCTGCGCGCCTACGGGCGCCTGCCGATGCACACAGTGATCCAAAACGCATTGCCGCAGTCGCAGTCCATCCTCCATGCCCGGCACGATCCCCTGCGTCTGCTCTTCATGGGGAGGTTCGTGCGCTTCAAGAACCTGCCCTCGCTCCTCACCGCCGTCTCGCTCCTGCCGCACGTGCAGCTCACGCTCGTCGGCGACGGGCCGGTGGCGGCCAAGGCCTCGGCGCTCGCGCGGTCGCTGGGGCTCCAGCGCCGCGTGTCGTTCCTCCCCACCGCCCACGGCAACGACCGCGAGGCGCTGCTGCGCGATCACGACCTGCTCGTGGTACCCTCGCTCACCGAGATCAGCCCGCACATCGCGCTCGAGGCCCGCGCCGCAGGGCTGCCCGTCTTGCTAACGGAGGAACACGGCCTGAGCCCGGAGCTCTCGCAGGGCATGGTGATCCGCCCGCTGCAAAAATCGGATGATATCGTGCGCAGCATCCTGGAAGTGGAGCAGAAGTACGACGAGGTGGCCGCCGCCGCGTGCGCGCCCACTGCGGGGAGAGGCTGGGATGAGGTGACAGAGGAGCACCTGCAGCTCTTTACGAAGGTGCTGGCGACCCACGGACGCACGTGATGTCGGGGAGAGGAATCAGAGGAAACAGATGAATCAGAGGACAGGAAGTGATGTATGCCTGAAAGAACAAAAACAGCTATTCTTCTCGTGATTCCTCATGAAATTGCTCATGATCTCCGGCGACCCGTCTTCGCTCTGCGCAGCTATGCCGCGGTCGCGTTATGACTTTCTTGCAGTGTAGCTTTATGAAATTGCTCATGGTGTCCGGCGACCGGTCGATGCTCCAAGGAAAAAAGGGCGCTTTCTATTACACACTGGAAGAGATGAGCAAGCATTGGGAGAGGATTGATGTGATCGTTCCAAAAGTACTAAGTGCCAAGTGCCAAGTTCCAAAGAACGAAGAAACGAAAAACGATCAAACGAAAAACTTCTTCGGAAATGTGTATTTTCATCCGTCGCCGTGGAGCTTGTGGTGGCAGGCGAGCTGGATTGAGCGCAAGGGCAAGGACTTGATCAATCGGGAACAGCACAACGTGATGACCGTGCACGAGTATCCGCCGTTTTATAACGGCCGCGGTGCATTGAAGCTGCATCAGATGACGGATATTCCGTACATGACCGAGATCCATCATATCGTGGGATATCCCAAGGCGGCGTCGTTGCAAGAATTGATCGGCAGGATCTGGTCAAGATGGTGGCTGCCTGGGAAGGGGACGCGGGAGGCAGCAGTGGTGAGAGTGGTGAATAATGATATGTATGCACTTTTACAAAAATGGGGCGTACCTGAAAGCAAGATTGTTGAACTGATGTCTTTTTATCTCGATGTGAGTGCGCTCATTATTGATCCAAAAATTCATAAGAACTATGACATTGTTTTCTGTGCGAGATTAGTAGCGAACAAAGGTCTGACGGAGCTTTTATATGCCTTAAAAAATCTTCCGGATACAACCTTACTCGTCATCGGAGATGGTCCCGAAAAGGAAAGATGCATGCATGTGGCTGCAAAGCTTGGTCTCACGAATCGAGTGACGTTCTCGGGATGGCTCGCAACGAACGCTGATGTTTACAGGGCAATTCAATCCGGAAAAATTTTTGTCATGAACTCCAAGAGTGAAGGAGGCCCGAGAGTCGCTTTTGAGGCTATGGCGTTGGGAATGCCTATCGTTTCCACGCGAGTGGGACAGGTAAAACACGTCATTATTGATGGCACTAGTGGGCTCTTTACTACGGGCGACGAGATGGATCTCTCAGAAAAGGTGCAAAGACTGCTCAAGGATGTCCATCTTATGGATGAATTAGGGAAAAATGCACAAGTTGTACGTGGAGCATACAGTCGCTCGACTCAAATTGAGGCATATGCCGATGCACTGAAAGATATCGCTCGTCCGTAAATTTTATACGGCTTTGCAATGAAAAGATTATTGATCAGGCCTTGCGTCATGACTGTGATATCGGCGTAGCTTCGCCGATAGAGGTGGAATTGCCCCAAGGAACAATAATAGGGTTTGTAATGCGAAGCCGTATTAGTATCCTTGTGGCGATGCGACTCATGATCATCACCCAGAAGGTCGACCGCAAGGATCCGGTGCTCGGGTTCTTCCACCGCTGGCTGGAGGAATTTGCCACGTACTACGAGGAGGTCACGGTGCTCACGCAGACTGTGGGCGAGATGCAACTGCCAAGCAATGTGACGGTGCGCTCCCTTGGCAAGGATGCGGGGCGCATCCGCCCGCTGCAGGTGATCACCTTCTGGTGGCTGCTGTGGAAGCTGCGCAAGCACTACGATGTCGTCCTGGTGCACATGACGCCCATCTGGGCGGTATTGGGGGCGTTTTTGTGGAAGGTGACGGAGAAGAACACATACCTGTGGTACGAGGCGCGCGGAGGGGGATGGCCGCTCAAGCGCGCGCTCAAGAGCGTGCACAAGGTCTTCAGCGCGTCGCCCTCGGGCATGCCGATCAAAACCCCCAAGAGCGTCATCGTCGGCCACGGCATTGACGTGGACGTTTACCGCCCGGGTACAAAAACGCGCGACAGCGGCTCGCTCATCACGGTCGGGCGCGTCACGCGGTCCAAACGTCTCGACCTCATCCTGCAGGCCTTCACAAGCCTCACTGCCGCCACGGAGCTGCGTATCGTCGGCGCGCCCGTCACCCCCGAGGATCAAACGACGATGGAATCGCTCAAGGTATTCATTGCCGAGCACAAGCTGGAGAAGCTCGTGACGTTCCAATCGCTGCCGCCGCTCGAGGTCATCCCG
>CAZAUW010000116.1:0-3883 GCA_964488295.1 uncultured Candidatus Peribacteria bacterium | reverse complement strand
CGTGAAATCCTCGGACGTGGTGTACACCACCGCCGCGCGCGGCATGTTTTTCAGGATGGCGTTACCGGTGGCCTGCAGCAAATGCGTCTTGCCAAGGCCCACGCCGCCGTAGAGGAAGAGCGGGTTATACTTGCCGCCCGGCTGCGCGGCCACGGCCTGGCACGCGGCATGGGCTAAGCGATTATTGGAACCGACGACGAAATTCTCCAGCATGTACTGGGGGTTCAGGATCTTACTCACGATCCCCTCGGCCAGCTTCACCTCCTGTTTGCCGGGCAATTTCCTGCGCTTCTGCTCGGGGAAATACTCCAGGATATTCACCGACCGCTCGTGATTGTCCTTGAGCCCCACATCCACCTTGTAGACGATCTGGCGCACATCGGGCTGCAGGCTCTGGACAATCTCGAGCGTCATCGCGCGATAGTGCTCCATGTGCCACGAGAGGAACATCGGCAGCGGCAGCCCGATCACGAGCGTCCCCTCCTCCAGGCCGAGGATCGTGGTATCCCGGAACCACGTGATGAACTGCGTACGCTGGAGCTTCTGTTCGATTGCGCGCAGCACATCCACCCACAGATCGCGCAACGCCGTGTCGCTAACGGTCGGATGCGGGATTGCCGTGGCTGGGGAGGCAGGATTCATGGTGTCGGGACTCGTTCCGATGCTTACGTGCCGGAGAAGAACTGGAGAATGTCGTGCCCGGTGATGAGCACGATGAGCAGGATGAGGATGAAGAAGCCGACGGTGTTGGTCATCACCTCAAAGCGCTGCGGGGCGGGGCGGGCCCGGATCCCCTCGATGAACACGAAGAGCAGCCGCCCGCCATCGAGCGCGGGGAACGGCAGAATGTTGAGGATCGCGAGGCTCAGGCTCAGAACAGCCATGAGACGCAGGTACGTCATCCATCCCGCCCGCACCGACTGGTTGGTGATGCGGGCGATGCCGACGATGCCCGTGATGCCCTGCGGCACGCGCCCGCGCGTGAGGAGCGACGAAAACAAGCTGCCGATGCCGCCGATCGTCTGGATCACCATGATCCGCGCTTCGTGGAACGAGAGCAGGAACCCCGTGAGAAGCGTGCGCCGCGGCGACGACACCTGCGGGAAGAATTCGAGTTCCACGCCCGTCTTGCCGTTTTGGACCTGCACGTTGATGGTTTGGGGCTTTTGCGAATTTTGAGGGATGACGGTGTAGACGACCGACTTCTTGCCCGCCTGCGCGCTCACCACATCCTCGGGAATGAACACGGATTTCCCGTCTACCGCGGTGAGCAGGCTGCCTGCGGGCACGTGCGCCTTCACCGCCGTGCCCGTGGCGAGCAGGTTGCCGATCAGGACGCCCGGCTGCAGCGTGATTTCCCCCCGCGCCGACGCCTGCTTCATCTCCTCAAAGTTCACGTATGTGGGCACCCATTTCCACACCGAGAACCCGAGCGTGAAGATGAGGATGGAGAAGAGAAAGTTCATGGCAACACCCGCGATGAGGATAGCAATGCGCGCGGGGATCGAAGCGCCGGCAAAGCTCCCGGGCGCCGTGCGCTCGCGCTGCGTCTCGGGGTTCTCGCCCTTGAGCCGTACGAACCCGCCGAAGGGAATCCAGTTGAGCGAGAAGCGCGTGCCCCCCTGGAAGAAGAGCGTCGTGGCGCGCGGCGGGATGCCGAATCCGAACTCTTCGACCGTCACTTTTGCTTTTCGCGCTGCGAAAAAATGCCCGCACTCATGGATGAGAATGAGGAGCGTGAGAAGCAAAAAAAACGCCAGAGCGGATACCAAGATGCTCACGGCCGGATGCTAGCAACAAAGTGGAAAACTCAAAAGTTTTCCACACACTTGTTGTTGCTTTTTTGCCAAAGTCAAATGCAGTAGCACAGATAGCACTTGTGTCCGGTTACTCTCCCTCCCCCTCCGGGGGAGGGCCGGGGAGGGGGGCATAGTTACCGCAGCTTTACCTCCCTCTCCCCTCTCAAGGGGAGAGGGCCGGGGTGAGGGGCCGGTTACCCGTGCGCCACCACCAGCCCCTCCACTCTGTTTGCTCCCGCCTGCTTGAGGGCCTTGGCGCACATGTTGAGCGTGGCACCGGTGGTGGAGAGGTCGTCGACCAGGATGATGAAAGAAGGAACGGGATTCACCGCGGCGCAAAAAGCATCGTGCACGCCGCGGAGCCGCTCCTCGCGCGTGCGGCCCACCTGCGTACCCGTATAGCGCCTACGGCGCAAAAGGTCATGCGCCTCCCAACCGCGCTCCTTGCCGACCGCCTGCGCAAGGAGACTTGCCTGGTTGAAGCCCCTCCAGAAGAGGCGGCGCCAGTGGAGTGGCACCGGGCAGAGGACGGGAAGACTACTTTCTGTGTCGATCATGGACGACGCCTGCACGATGAGTGAGCAGAGCGCTTCGCTGAGCGCAGGTACGCGCCGGTACTTGAACGTATGGACGGCGCGGTGCAGCAGCGGATTGCCCCGGTACTCGGCGGCCGCCGTCACCCGGTCGAGGAACAGGAGCTTAAGTGACCGCAATCGTGGGCGCTCCAGGATGACAGGATGCGAGCGCAATTGCCGGCACTCCCGCTCTGTCACCCACTCCCCTTCGCTGCCCGTAAGCGACCGGCGCGGGAAGAAGAAATCGAGGAGGAACGGGAGCATGGAATGAGACTATGCTGAGGTATTGGTAGAACAATCACAAAAAATGAATGAAACAACAGCCCACAAACATTTTGGCTTCGTGAAATGATTTTTTCGGTTCTCTCATATGTTGGAACGGCGGTGAATGATGTTCAAACTGAAACCAGGGTTCTTCGAACCTCAAACATGAACTCAGGGTTGCAGATGGTTCACCATGAGCAAGTGAGCGCTTTTTCAAAAATGACACGCTAAGTGCTATGGTCATGATAAAGCCAAGTGATAGTATCCTCTCCATTCTTCGTCACACTCTCCGAATGAAGGTCGAGAATCTTACAACGTCGGGTTCACTGCTGATACGAGAACCGCCGTGGCAGAAACCTGTTCGTCTACGAGCGAGCCGTGAACCGCAGGAAGTTCTGAATCGCATTGCAGAGGGAATGAGAATCCGCATGACAGATACAACCGTACCCGCCAAAGTGACTGAACAAGGATATGCACTATTTCGAGGAGAGAATGTTGAGTTCAGAGATAGGCCTTTGCAGCAGGAGTTCAGGGAATTCAGGGAAAGCTGGGGAGATCTTCCCTTCGATCACTATGCACCCTTAGCCAACCGATACCGTAGATTCATGGAATGCCTGTTCCATCCTGTTCAAGACTCGCTCAAGCGGCTGCCACATGGACCGTTCCTTCAATATGGATCTGCTGCGCAAACGAGTGGATTAAGCAGGCTCTTCGAACCCATTCATCAAAAAACTGCTGAAAATCCATTCCTCCAAGATTGGATACGCATGCTTTTTCTTCAATTCGGCATTCGTGGTCGTGCTGTCTACAACCTTTGGAAAGCTACCGTTCATCAATACAGGGTCAAAGCAACAACGGAGAAAGGCGGCAAACCTGTGCCGGAAAAGCGTCACCAGGATGGCTTTCCCTATGTTTCTGTTGCATTGATGAGATTGAGAAATGCTTCGGGAGGAATGAGCGAGATTGCGCTCGACCAAGATGGACCATCTGTGCTTCGAGATCGTTTGGAAGAGCCGATGGATACCATAGTCTTGGATGATTCGAGAGTTTTTCATGATGCGTCTGACATCCATCCAATTGGACAAGAAATGGAGGCAATACGAGATGTATTGGTCATCAATTTTGACAATCGCAATCAGCCGAAACTGAAAGAACTTGAAAGAGCAGCAACACCGATGATTTCAAAATGATGGTGGGCAATACTGGACTTGAACCAGTGACCTCCACAATGTCAATGTGGCGCTC
>CAZAUW010000115.1:0-3891 GCA_964488295.1 uncultured Candidatus Peribacteria bacterium | reverse complement strand
GCGTCCAAGACGTTTGGGCCCACGGGGGACGCGTGGGCGGGTTTCAAGTGGCTCTTCGGTGACGAAGGCCAGGGGGCGAACGCGGTGGAGCTGGGCGCGGCCCGCGTGGACCACACCTACCAAAAGCCCGGCCAGTACGCCGTCACCCTCACGGTCGTCATGTCGTCGGGCAAGGAATTCACCGTGCAGAAGACGCTCGTTGTTCGCAAACCCTCACTGAGCGCATGTTTCGTTGCCAGCAGGACGAAAGTCCAGGCGCGCGACAGCGTGCAGTTCGATTCCTCCTGTTCCACGGGCGCGCCAAGCAGCTACCTTTGGGATGTCCGCGACATCAGCCATCCCGATGCCGTCCTTGCCCAGAGCCCGGAGCACAATTACGTGTATGTCTTTTCCGCATCGGGCACGTATACTGTCACCCTCACGCTCCAGGACCAGTGGAAGAACCAGGATTCCCATTCCGTCACGGTCACCGTTTCCCCATGAAGCGCTCTACCATCTACCGCATCGTTGCCCTGCTCGGCGTGCTGGCCCTCATCCTCACCACGTTGCTGCCGATTTTCCGTTAAATCACTGGTATGAACCCCAAAGCAACCTGCCTGCCAGTAGGTGGAGCAGCACGGTCGTGAATTGTGCATTTTGAATCCCAGAGAGCCTCCTTATTGGACACAACAGAGACTCTGGTCGAGCAATAAGCTTGAACTGCATCAGATGGATAAGTAGAATGCAGGACTTTGGTGCTCCGGGAATCTCCCATTGGCAACAAACTCACAGAGGTAAGTCACATTGCTCTGGTTGGCACGCCGGGTGATGCCAGTAAAACGGACGTACGTCTGCATCACCTTCTTTTTGAGGGCGGCCAAATTCCCAATGAAAATCATTTCTTTGATTTGTACGATAAAGAAGGAGCGAGATTGGAACTCACAGAGAAAGACCAGCGCGGGACGTGGTCGGGAATGTTCACAAGGCGCATGGAGCGGCAGCCACCCGACAACGTGGATGCCGTACGCCTGATACAAGAACTATCACAACAGATGGCCCTACCACATTGGTCAGATAAGATTGAGGCCGCACGTTCATTGTTCCATGGCGAAGAAAGATATCTCGTCGAGAGGGACATCAGTAAAATGAGAGAGAATTTTGCCGGCGCTCTCCGCTACTTCTCTGCCATAGAAGGCACTCTCATCACTTACCGCGAAACATTGGAGCGTCATCCTCTTTTGGGTCAGTATCTGAATCAGATCGCTACGAACGTCGCGCACGTACGGAAGATCCTCGCGACCGCAGGTGTTCGAATTTCGCAAGACAAGCGTGGTTGCATTGAGGAAGTAGTTACTGCCGATGCCGATGCACTCAGCAATGCAGGTCTTGCAAGAGATGCTCACGTCCAAACGGGTAGCGTTGTCTTGTACCAAGCGATCGCTGATTTCGTACGGAAGAGTGGACTTGCCCCGTATGTTGAAGAAGCGCTCTTCATCGGACTTGTCATGAGCTATGCCTGCATTGTCCATGAGAATGACCATGAACACTACGGTGTTTATCCCGATGTGCGGCCAGCAGATACTCATGGTTTCCGTTTCCGGTTCGAGCAACTGCATCATCCACTGCTTATTCGCAAAGGCCAGCGGAAGGATTGTGGATTGAAATTCGTAGAAAGTATGAGGCATCCCAAGATCGGCATGTACTTGACGTTTCTTGTGAACAACGGCTGTCTAACCAGAAACGGCATTGGAAATTATAATTGGTGTGAAGGACTAACAATCGATGCACTGGCCCGGGCTGTCTGTTCAGTTCCGTTTATCGCAGCAGATGCGGATCTCAATCAAAAGATTATCAGTCACTTCCTTGAATCTTGCAGCCTTGCCTTTGGCAATGTGGAATTGGGGGAAATCAATGCTACAACGGGAGAACGTGAGACCATTATGATCGTCGACGCAGACAATATGAGCGGAAAGTCGGCACTCATGAAGGCAATCGGATTAAGTATCCATCAGGCGCAGATGGGCAGGAAGGTAGCTGCGGCTGGTGCGCGGCTCACGATGTGCGATCGAATCTTCCACAACTGGGACATCATCCCCGACATCCGGGAGCAGGCAAGTACCTCCAAAGCACAACTGCAGAACATTCGCCAGTTTCTTGATGATGCAACCATTCAAAGCCTGGGGCTTTTCGACGAATTCCTGCACGGAATGGATAGCCCCTACCGCCTCGCGTTTGCCTGGTCATTCCTCGAAGAATGCAGGCGAGATCCTAACCGTCTCCTGCGTGTGGTCGTATGCATGCAGGACAGCAATCTCCGATACTTCACCGACCACGGTGGATACGAGAAGCTGCGTGGTGCCTACCAAGGCCCCGTGCAAGCGGCCAATGCAGGGAGTATCAGAGGCTCAAAAGTGGCGACGCTGGATTCCCACCATACCCTGCAATCAGGCAGAGCAAGAAACCCCGATCGCATCTTTGAAATTGCGTCGGAAGTGATGGGCGACAAATATGCTCATCTTGTCGAGAGAAGCAGACAAATCTTTTTGCATTTGAGTAGACTTCAGTAGAAGAGATCCAGGCTTGTAACAAGAGAATCTGCCACTGAATTCACTTGGATATTTTGAAGCATTTGTCTTTCATAGACACTACGATTGAGTGCCCGTCCTGGTAGGCTCCGGGGAATCGGGCCGTTGCGTTGGCTCGCAGCATTTCTTCCTCCAAGCCGCTCGCCCGCCGAGGTGGAGGCGAAGGCGGATTGACAAGGGATCGCGGAGATCAAGCAACGGATGCATTCTTCAAAGTTGGTTTTCGATTTCACCCAAGTGCGAGGGGAAGCGAGGCCGCGGTTTCGAACGACGCGAAGGCTTGTTGCCCACTTTCCTTCCACAGGAAGTATCCCGCGGCAGCGATCATTGCGGCGTTGTCGGTGCAGTAGGCGAGTACTGCGGGGAAGCGCACGGTGACGGCGGGGAATTTCTTTCTCACAAGGTCGCTCAGCAATTCACGCAACCGCGCGTTGGCCGACACACCGCCTACCATGTGCACTTCGTTGGCATCAGGGAACCTTTTGAGTGCGATCCGAATGCGGTCGAGTAAATGCGCACAAATGGCAAATTCATATGATGCCGCAACGTCTTGTCTTGCCTGCCCTGAGTTCCATCGAAGGGGTTCTTGCTTCTTCGTCTCAAGGTCTCTCAATAAATATTTCAATGACGTCTTCAGACCCGAAAAACTGAAATCCAACGTCTCTTCACCATGCAGCGGCAGAGGGAACGCGAATGCCCGCGGATCGCCCTCCATCGCGGCTTTGGCGATCGACGGGCCGCCGGGGTAGGGGAGCCCCAGCATGCTCGCGCCCTTATCGAACGCTTCTCCTGCGGCATCGTCGCCGGTCCTGCCGAGCAGTGTCCCTCTGGTGTGGCTCTCGCGCAGCCACAGGTCCGTATGGCCGCCGGAAACGGATAATGCCAGTAAAGGAAATTCCCGCACAAGTTTTTGGGTATTGCCCTGCTTTGAGCCGGGTCGAAGGGTTACTGGTTTTTGGTTTGGCGGTGCGAGCCAGGGAGAGCTCAGGTGCCCGAGCGTATGGTGGACGCCAATGAGAGGTTTTTGCCATATGGAGGCCAGGATTCGGGCAGTGGTCGTTCCCACCAATAATGATCCGAGGAGTCCCGGGCCGCGGGTGGCGGCACCCGCATCAGACTGGAAAATGTGAATGGCCGGATCGAAGTGCGCCACGCATCGGACGGTCGCGCGTTAAGTCCAGTGAAGGATTTGAGTCATCGGGATCGCGACGATGATGACGACGATAGCGAGATCTAGGTAGCTCAACTACCTCACGGCTCGCCAACTCCCAACCTGGTTAATTCGGGGTAGAAACTACGGTTGAAGTAGACTCGCCGAAATTTGCCG
>CAZAUW010000114.1:0-3894 GCA_964488295.1 uncultured Candidatus Peribacteria bacterium | reverse complement strand
GGGGGGGTGGGGTGGGGGGGGGGGGGGGGGTTGGGGGGGGTGGGGGGGGGGTGTGGGGGGGGGGGGTGGGGGGGGGGGGGGGTTGGTGAGGGACTATCGGTGTATGAGTGTATGGGAGGGGGATCCAAAAGGGCGGGAAATTTTTTCGCCGGTGTTTGGCAGGGCGTAGAGTGGCTTCATGGTCCGGCGCCTGATCCTCTTTGTGACACTGCTGACGTTCCTGCCTTTTGCGCGCGCTTTTGCCGCATCGTCGATACTGCCGATGCTCATGGTGACTGTGCTGCCCGCGAACGGAGGATCGATCCCTGCGGGCGCGCAACGTGTGACGATGCTCTCGCTTGAACTTCAGGCATCGTGTGCATCGGATGTTTCGCTCTTGTCCATGCGCGTCCACCATCAGGGATTGGGCGACAGCGCGGATATCGACCGCATGTACCTGATGTCAAACGGCCTGCGTATCACCCGCAGCCTTTCTGTGAACCGCGAGGATCAAAGCGCGACCCTCCAGCTCCATGGTTGGACGATCCCCGCGTGCGGCACCAGGACGGTCGATGTAGTTGGCGATTTTTCCTCTTCAGCTTCGGCGGCGGGGGAGCATGCATTTGCGCTCATGTGGCCTTCGGATATTTCGTCTCAGGGCAATGTGAAGGTCACTCTGCAGGGCGTTCCTTCCGCCACCCGCGCGCGTTCCACGAGCGGGAGCGCGGGAGGGTCGGTGGCAGTCGAGTCGCTTTCGCTCCTCGAGCAGCTCACGTACGGCGTCCATCTGACGGTAGCAACCATCCGGCTCACCGCGAGCGGCCCAAAGGACCAGCTGCTCACGGGCATCACCTTTACCAACGACGGCTCGGCGCGCGACGGAGACCTGCGAAATTTCTTCCTGGAATCGGGCGATCACCGGCATCTCACCCCTCCCGCAGCCCAGATGCAAGGCAGGATCGTGCGACTGGAATTCTCACCACCTTTCTTGCTGCGCGCGCATGAGAAGACCGTCCTGAACCTCATCGCCGATATCCGGGCCGGCAGACGCCGGACGGTGGATTTTGTGATCGAAGAGCCGGGCGACCTGGAGGCTGCGGGTTGCGCTGGCATGCGCGGATGTCTTCAGGCACACTGATCTCCGGTCTTTTTTGACGCCCGTACGGTTTCTCTGTGACCACGCATGCCCACGATATGCCGAGGTCAGCGACGGCCCTTCCGGCACCTGCCGCGCAGGTCGGCCATCGCCATAGGCACCAAAACATTCTTTGCAGTATCGATCGTGGGGTTTGGATGCATTGCCACAGGCTGCTCCCGGCCCGCGCGGCCTGCCCCCGCGGATGTTTTGCAGAGGGCGGCGCTCGCGATGGGATCGCTGCAGTCGCTTGATTTCAGCGTCACCGGGAGCCTCAACGGGACTGCGCAGCTGCCCCTGCACATCGATGTTTCCGCAGACGGGACAGTGCAGGATGGAGGCGAGCAAATGCAGGCGACGATGAAGGCCGATGGGTCGTTGCCGAAGGGCGGCATCGCGCACGACATCCACCTGGATGCCGATGTTGTTTCGCAGTGGAGTGAGTGGCTGTTTCTGCGTGTCCGGCGCGCGCAGAGCGCGCCGGCGCTCCCGGGATGGAGGATGGATCTGTTCTCCTCCGCGCATGGAGGGTGGATGAAGATCCCGCTTGGATCCGGTTCTCCGGTTGCCATGGACGTCACGCCGGATCCGGGGCTTCTGCGGGCGCAATTTGCCGTGCTGCGCGTGACAAACGATCTGGGCACGGAGACTCTCGACGGGAGCGCAACGTACCACTATGAGGTGGCGATCGACCGACCCAAGCTCTTGGAGTTCATGCGGCAATCGGCGGCGGCTAACGGTGAGATGTTTGATGCCGGACGCGAGGACGCGCAACTGCAGGCATGGAGGGTGTCCGGCGAAGTGTGGATTGACTCCCGATATTACTACCTGCGCCGTTTCATCTGGCGCCTGCAGCCCGACGCACGCTGCTGCGCGCTTTCGTTTGATGTGCGGCTGCAAAACCATAATGCGGCGCATCCGGTCACGTTCCCCAGAGATGCAGTGATCGAACCGCCGAATTTCTTGCAGGCACTCACCGGCTCATCATCGCTGCTGCCGTTTGACTTTCCGAAAGCCGAAGGAAGCATGGACTCTGAGTCCAACGCAAGCGCAAGCGATAGCCAATTGATCGAACAACTGTACAATCGGCAAAAAGCGGCCGAGAAGAGCAATGCATCTTCGCCATCCGCTTCCGCCTCCCCACCTTCATCCTGAGCATGCCAGCAGATTCTTCCACGCCCGATGCGCCCGGCTCCGGCTCCTCCGAGTCGCGTTCCGTCGACGGTGTGAGCGCCCAAGAATCCTCGTCGGCCGCACCCAACCGATCAGCGCCTGCGGCGAGAGTCGTCCGCGCGGAGCGGTCGCTCTTGGTTCTGGGCGGCATTCCCTACGCGCTCTACGCCGGATGGTGCGCCTATCTGCTCTTCACCCTGCCCGATCCCCATGGGCGCTATCAGGCGCTGGCGTCGGCGGGACTCGTGAGCGCCCTGGCCGGGGCGCTGGTGTTCGTGGCCGTGGGGCTGCTTGTGACGCTCAGGATCGCGCAGTCGAAGGTATCCATCGCATCGCGGCGCCGAAGCCTCATCAAAACCGTGGCAGTCCTGCTCCCCGGCCTCCTCCTGAGTGCCGCCGTGCCGCTGCTCATCACCCGCGAGCCGGCGCTGGCAATCGACGTGACACAGCCCACGTCAGCCGCCGATTTCGTCGCCCCCGTGGCGGTGACCTACAGCGTGCAGAACGCGGTGCAAACCCTCGCCCAGCTCGGCCACCGCAGCGTGAAATTCCAGTGGGATACCAACGGCGACGGCAAGATGGATGACGAGACCGTCGTGCCGCAGGAGACGACCGTCTACGAGCATCAGGGCGTGTATGCGGTCGTCGTGCGCATCGTCCTGAGCGACGGTTCGGTGCGCAGGCTCACGCGCGGCATCAGCATTCCGCAGGCCGTGTTTTCGGTTACGCCCTTCACCCCCGTGGTGGAAAAGCCCGCCCGTTTCAGCATCGCCGACTTGCTCACCGACCCCAAGCAGCTCAAGCAGATCACGTGGGATTTCGGCGACGGCACGGCACCCCAGACGAGCGTAAATCCCGACATCATCCATACCTTCTACGCGCTGGGCGCGTATCCCGTCTCGGCAACCGTCCAGCTGGAAAACCAATCGCAGGTGACCCTGCGCCGGTCCGTACAGGTGCAAAATGAACCGCCGCTGTCGTTTCCCATCACCCTCACTTCCGAACCCAAAGACCTGGTTGGCCCCGCGCCCTTCGGCGTGATTTTCCACCTCGCCACCAAAGAGACCCTGAAGAACGTCCACTGGACGTTTGGCGACGGCAAAGAAGAGCAGGGACCGGATTTGTTGCGCATCGGCCACACGTACGACCACGAGGGGATCTTTGCGCTCGATGTGCAAGCCCGCTCGGCGAGCGGGATGTTAGTCGATTTGAACGCGCTGGTGCATGTGGCGGGTGCGCTGGGCCTTCCTGATTTGCAGTTGGATGCCACCCCTCCCGTGCAGGCCAATAAAATCGAGGCCGAAGCGCCGCTCACGGTCACCGTCACGCCTCAGACCGCCGTGCCACTCATCAAGTTCTCCTGGGACGCGCCACAGGCGAAGAATGTGCAGACCGACCAGATGGGGAAAATCACGGCGCAGTATCCCGACGAAGGCACGTATACCCTCACGCTCATTGCCCAGGATCCCGACGGCAAAACCCTGCGCCTGCCGCTCACGGTGACGGTCGACCCTCCCTCGGCGCAACCCGTCATCCTGATGGATCCCGACGGCGGCGAGGCGCCGCTCACGGTGACATTCGACGCCTCCCAGACGTTTGTGCCCACG
>CAZAUW010000113.1:0-3918 GCA_964488295.1 uncultured Candidatus Peribacteria bacterium | reverse complement strand
TTCGTCCACCGAAGCGACCAGGCTGCCAGGGCGCAGATGACCGCAAAGAGAATCAGCGGAAGGATGAAATCCGCCGACAGGAGCGACGGAGTGCCGATGTACGGGTAATAGATGGAAAAATTGACTGGGATGAAGAACTGTTTGAGGTAGAACACAGCGCTCTGCACTCCCAGGAACATTTTCGTCGTCAAACGCGATGATTCGATCACGCTGGTCTTCCCGAAGAGCGCGACAATCCCGAAAGCGGCGCTCAAGAAGAAGAAGAAGGGTATTTTTTCGGAGAGGATCTTCCAGCTCCAGGGGCGCCCCTCCTTCCAATCGATCGCCAGCATCATGAAGGGGAAGAGGATCACCTTCACTTTGGCGAGGAGCGCGCAGAGGAAAAACCCTATGCTGCCGGCGAGCGTTCCTTTGCGCCCTCGCGCCAGATAGTACATGTAGGCGATGAGCGTCAACCGCCCGAACGTGGTGGAAAGCAGGTCTTTACGGGCGGCCACCCACATCACTGTCTCGGTATTCACCGGATGGACAAGGAATACAAGACCGCAGAGTAAGCCGATCCATCGGTGTGTGCTGAAGAGGTACAGGAGCCATGTGGTGAGCAGCGCATTGGCCGTGTGCAGCAAGAGGTTTGTAAGATGGAAAACCAGAGCGGACCCGTTTCCCATCCACCAATCGAGTTGATAGGAGAGGAACGTGAAGGGGATGTAGAGTTCCGGGTCGTAGCGGGTGAAGGCGGCTTTGACCGTGGCAAGTGTGATGCGCTGCACCATCGGGTTGGCATATACCAGCTCCGCATCGTTGAGGGTGATGAAGGTGTGCGGGAGTGCGAAACCATACACCAGCGCGCTCAAAGCGAAGAAACCGGCGACGACTAGGAGAACCTCGCGCCACTGCCAGGGGCGCGCATAGCTCGGTACCATGGGCAGATTGTACCAAGGAGAATGGCAGCTACACCAAAATTTCCTTCCGCGGCCATCCGGTATGGTTTCTGACAAACGTTGGCGCGCCGCCTTATGAAGAGGTTATAACCGAGGGTGGACTCACAGGAAGAAGCGGCGTCCTATCAGGCTGCCAGCCGTGACCCCGACGCACGCGAGAGCGAACCAGAGCATGGCGGGAGATCCCGAAGCCATCGGCGACAGGAACGCGGCGGTATTCTCAAGCGGACCCGTATACCCCGCGCCGGTCTTGGGAAGCTTGCTCAGGATCGAGAGGACGGCGACGCTGCGCACGGTGGCGGCGCCGGCAACCTGCGCACTGGTGACGATCTGCGAACCTTGGGCCGCGGATGGGTCAACGCGCCCGCTCACACGCAGCACACGCTGCTGATGGGGCGCGATGTCCACCGACCACTGCATCTGCCCGTCGCTCTGCTGCGCTCCCTGTACACCCGATACCGAGAGCTGGCTGACGGGGTACTGGAAGGTCACCTGCGCGCCCTGGACGGGTTGATCCGACGCGTTGCGCAGGAGAATCGTGTAGAAGACCGTGTCACCCGGCTGCGCTTCGCCCTGGCTCTGGTTTAAGCGGATAGTGAGCGCCGAGGTGGACGGCAGCACGGGAACGGAGGGTGCGAGCGGCAGTGGGCGCAATGACGAGGAAGAGGAAACGGAAGAACTGCTCGCCGCCTGCGACACAAAGTGGAACCCCGGCTGCCGCGCCTGGATGCGCAGTTGCTGGCGAAGGCGGCTCTGTTCCAAAGACACATTCAGCTGATCCTGGCTTTCGGACGTCCCATTGGGGTCATACGAGGCCGGATTTTTGGCGTTGCCGTCGGTGTGGCACCCCGGATCGGACGCATCAATGAGGCCGTCGCTGTCGTGGTCGATGCCGTCGGAGCACTGGGGGAGATTCGGGGGGCAGCGGATGGCGGTGGCGATGGTGTTGCTCGTGTTATTCACCTGGTTGGGATCGCTCTCGCTTCCACGCACGGTCGCGTTGACCTGGTAGGTATTGGCATAGCACATGTCCTGGGTGCGCGTGAGGAAGGCGATCGTGACGGGGCGGGGGAGGTTGTCGGGGATGGTACCCAGGTTGCAGGTGAATTGCGAAGCGCTCGCGTCGCATACCGACGAGGAGCCCGTCTTCTGGAAGGTGTAGCCGAGCGGTATGGATCCTGTGACCGTGACGCCGTGCGCCACCGATGGCCCGCGGTTCACCACGGTGAAGGTTTCGGTAAAGGTCTTCCCACGGTCGACGCTCGAGGGTCCCACGGCGGTGATGGCCAAATCGGCCGTGTAGCCGGCGGTGAACACCGTGCTGCCCGAATCCGCGCGGGCCTGTTGGATCAACGTGACGGCATTCATGCGAAGAGACCATGCGAGGAGGAGGAACAACGCGACGCCTGCCATGATGGCTATCGCGGTGAACCGCCCTGTGTGCGGGTCGGAACCGGACTCGTGTGCTGCGCGCATAGGCACGGGGGAACAGAAAAAAGGAAGTAATTATGGTACGGCCTTTCTGCATTGTCAATATCCGCAATGGCTTACAAGCGGCTTACCTTAAAGGTATTCCTCCACTCTCACGTCGCCGATCAAGACGACGTCGTTGCCTTGGAGCATTTTTTTGAGGGCGGCCCGCAGCCCGATCCTCTCGAGCACGTTCTGGAACCGTTTGATGCCGCCGGTACTCTCGAAATCCGTCATGGCCGTGAACTGCTCCAACCGCTTGCCCGACACCACAATCGTCCCATCGTCCCCGCGACTGATGCGGTAGGACCCCATCCGGTCGGAGAGCAAATGCGGGCGCAGGACGGGAATCGCACCCGGATCCGCCCCTTCGGGTCTCGTCTCCTGTGACATCCGCTGCCTGTTTCGGCGCTCATCGAGGACGATCGCAAGCAGTGTTTTGGTGAGTTCCTCCACTCCCGCCTTGGTGGCGGCCGAGATGGATGCAAAAATGTCGATCCCTTCTCTCTTGAGACCCTGCACGAGCGCCGACACGTCGTTATGTTCAAACAAATCGATCTTGTTGATGACAACGAGTTCCCGTTTGGCCCCAAGCGTAGGGGAATAGGCGTTGAGCTCGGCGCAGATGGCGCGGTAGTCGGCTGCCAGCGCCTGCGCTCCGCTCTTGCCGTCGCTGCGTGAGTCGGGAAACGAGCGGCCCGCGTCGAGCAGGTGGATCAGGGCGCCACAGCGCTCGATGTGCTTCAAAAACTCATGCCCCAGGCCCTTGCCCCGGCTTGCGCCCTCGATGAGCCCGGGAATGTCGCAGACGACGTAGCGTCGGTCGGCGACGGAGACGACCCCCAGATTCGGCACGAGAGTGGTGAAGGGATAGGGCGCGATCTTCGGCTTGGCGGAGCTCACAACCGAGATGAGTGTGGATTTGCCCACACTCGGGTAGCCGATGATGCCGATATCAGCCACGAGCTTGAGCTCCAGCTTCAACTTGCGCTTCTGCCCCGGCTCGCCCATTTCGGCGAAGTCCGGCGCCTGGCGCGTGGAAGTCTTGAAGTGCGCGTTGCCGTAGCCCCCCCGCCCGCCCCGCGCGGCCAGCAGAGTGTCGCCGTGCGAAACCAGATCGCTCAGGTGCTTCGCATTCGCCATCTCACCATCCAACCCTCCCACGTCCGTCACCACCGTCCCCGGCGGCACCGTGAGCGTCAGATCGTCGCCGTCCTTGCCCGCGCAGTTTTTGCCCATGCCGAACCTTCCCTTGGGCGCCTCGAATTTTTTGCGCGAGGCGAAGTCGCTCAGCGTATCGGTGTTCTCGTCAGCCACAATGTAGATGTTCCCGCCGCGCCCGCCGTCGCCGCCGTCGGGACCGCCGTGCGGGACGTATTTTTCCCGCCGGAAACTCACGCAGCCCCGGCCCCCGTGGCCGCCGATCACGTCAATAATGGCTTCCGCGAGAAACATTGAAGGGCTATCAGCTGTCACCTATCAGCCTTCAGGTTGCTATTAAAACAAA
>CAZAUW010000112.1:0-3949 GCA_964488295.1 uncultured Candidatus Peribacteria bacterium | reverse complement strand
GTCGCCCTGGCCTGGCGGTTTTTGAGCGGTAGGTCGGCCAGTTCCTGCCCGGGCTTGGGACACGCATCGCTGCGGCCGACGAAATCCGTCTCGCAATTGAGCACCAGCAGCGCCGCCTTGCCCTCACTCTCCGCCGCGAAGATGCCGCCTTCGGTCTGGGCGCGGTCGGCCTTCTTGACCGCCTGCGCGATGCCGCGCTTGCGCAGGATCTCGATGGCTTTCTCCTCGTCGCCGCCGGCTTCCTCCAGGGCTTGCTTGACGGCGAGGATGGACACGCCCGTGCGGGCGCGCAGTTGTTGGACGGCTTGGGCGGAGACGGGAGGCATAGTGGAGGCAGAATACCGTACGTTGGACGGCGGTTGAAAGAGATTCGGCGGTTCAGAGTTTCAGCGTTCGAGTCAAAAGAGGATCTTGACTAGCCGCGGGAGGTGAGTATTTCGCGGGGGCGCTGCGGTTTTGCGGGCATTTCATCATCGGCGTCGTCCTTGCGCCTGGCATCCGAGAGCTCTTCCTCGATCGTTGTGAGAATCAATTGGATGGACTTCACCGCGTCGTCGTTGGCCGGGATGAAGGCCGTGAAGAGGTCGGGATCCGCGTTGCTGTCGCAGATGCCGAAGAGCGGGATCTTCAGCTTGGCCGCCTCCAGCACCGCCACGCGGTCGCGGATGGCGTCCACCACGAAGACCGCATCGGGAAGGTCGTTCATCTTGGCCACACCCGCCAGGGCAATATCGAGCTTGGCGAGCTTTTTGCGCAGGCTCGTCTGCTCCTTTTTGGTGTACTTCTCCACCTCGCCCGTCTGGAACGAGCGCTGGAGGTCCAGGTAGTACTTCAGGCGGCGCTTGATCGTTGACCAGTTGGTGAGCAGGCCCGGGATCCACTTCTTGGTGACCATCGGCTGGTTGAGCGCGTGCGACATGCGCTCGATCATCGGGATGCTCTGCTGCTTGGTGGAGACGAACAAAATCGTCTTCCCTTCCGTCTGGAGTTTCTTGAGGTGCGCGCAGACGTCTTCCAGGTGCTTGCGGGTCTGCGTCAGGTCGAAAATATGGATGCCCTTGCGCACGCCAAACAGGTACGGCTTCATCTTGGAGTTCCATTTTTCCTTGCGATGACCCAGATGGGCGGCGTTCTCCAGAAGAGTTTTTTCGGAGGGGATGGGCATAGAAGAAAATGGTTAAATGGTGGAATGGTTGAATGGTTGGCAAGGCATGTAGTGAATTGTCAGAGCCATCGCTACTCGTTTGCGAGCCATTTCACCATTCAGCCATTTATCAACCGTACGAAGTAAAAAAACGGAGACAACGAGCGGTAATACAATCCTTACACTTCCTCCCTGCGTCTTTTCGCACCGGTGCGGAGGATATCCATTGGGGCACCCTTCGATTCGTCCTTCGCTACGCTCAGGACTCACTCGGGGTGATCCCTTCGGGATCAGGACCGCGGCGATCGGCGGGGAGTGGTGTCCCGGAAACCGGAACGCGGGGATTTTGGCTTAGAGAAGCATTGAAGGCAACCGGAAATATAATTGACTTTTTTAGAATAAGTTTTATCTTTCACAAGTATGCCGAACCCAAACGATCTGCCAAGACCCGAGGGAGAGCCACATGCCCGGTTTGTATTGACCTTGTTCCCACCGTATGAGGGTTTCATGCCGCCTGATAAAACCCGAAGCTATCGTCTGCGGCCGGAGATCGACTGCATTGCAACCAGCGGCAGGGCGGCTGCATGGGGACGCTCCAAAATGTCGGGAATATCGGCAAACGGGAAGTACTGCATGCTTCGGCCGGCCGCAGGACAATTCGATGTGCAATGGATCCCGGTGGGAGACCTGGGAGCTGCTGATGGTTTGGCTGAACTATTGAGACAGTTGGATGTGCTGCGCCGCACAGAGAGGGCGGGGTCACCCGCGATGCGGAAAATCATTAGCGGGCTCAGCCTCACGGTATTGGCATTGGCCGCGTACTGCATGTCCGGGCCGGGCTGTCCAGACGGTCGGCGCCAAGAGCAGACTGTTCCCACAAAAAAATCTCCGCAAGATATGCAGCGCCAAAAGGAAGAAGAGCAGCGCGGGCGGGAGTGGGAACAAGGTCAGCGGATCATCAATGATGTGCTCAGGGGTGAAACTTTCCGGCTACTGGGGATCAAGCACGGGCTTCAGGGTCTCGCTCTTGATTTCCAAAGGGATTACCTGTTGCACGGACCCATCGGCGATCCTTTTGGCGTCGACCCCGACATGCCCCCGTTCCAGCGCGACATGATTGATGCATTGATCAGCTCGGGCAACAGGTTTGCTGAGGAGCATGCACGCAAAATATGTAACGAATGGAATGACAGGGTGAGGGAAATGATGAAAAAGCACAAGGAGAAGCAAGCTGTTGATCAGGAGGTTTCCGTATCATCCGCGAAGCCCGTGACGGAGCCCGATCCGATAAAGAATATGTTCAGTATAGTCGAGGATTTCGACAAACTGGTGGCAGAGGGACGCGAGCTCCACAGGCAAAAGAATTACGGTGAGGCGATTGCGAAATATAAGGAGGCTTTGAAGCTTTACAATAATGACTACAAACAGGTTCACGATCCAAAGGCGGCAATTGCGCTGATTGCGGCCTACAAGGCAAAGGGAGGTTTGAAGGGCAAAATGGCCGCAATAGTCGTAGATTTAAAGTGGAAGCTGGAGGATGAGAGGCGAAAGAGGGAAGAGCCGTAATTTGCCTATTGCAAGACGTTATTGAATATTGACTAAAATTATTATTATTTTATAATAAAAAATGACTCCACGGATGGAGTCACGTGTCTGTGTGTGCTCGTTGCGCATACAGATTGTCTGCTGCTCATTCACAACAAATTCGTGCAAGAAGGAGACGCAAATGCTTCGTTTCATCTCGGCACTCATCGGTGCCATCGCTATGGCAGTGACGGCCGTCCCAGCCGCGGCCCAGGATACGGCCACGATCATCCTCCGCGAGCATTTCCCGTTCATTGTGAACTGGACGATTCGTGATCAGACTGGACAGATCGCCGACAAGACCGAGGCTGAGGTTCCGATTGGAAAAGCAGTGATCGCTCCGGCCTCTCGCTTTCAAGGCGAGTACGCCTCAATGTTTGTTCGCTACCGCCTCAATGGTGGAAAGCCGAGCGAGATCACTGATGGCAAAGCGTGGGAGGGTCAACTCAAGAAGGGCGACAAGCTGGAAATTCTCCAAGTCGGGGTGAGTGCCCAGCCTTATTCGTGCCTCGTTCCCTACAAGGACGGGCAAATTCTCGTGAGCGTTGTGCACCCCATCGCTCACAAAAATGACGATGCCTTCAGGGGGCAAGAGGAGTTCCGCAGCACCGCGATGTTCGCTGCGAAATACGGACTGCCGGCGCTTGCTAGAAAGCTGGCGAAAGACGCCATCGCTGGATTTCCCAATGCTGTCCAGAACCGTGGCAAATGGAGGAATAACCAGCAACTTTCCATTCTCTTCCCGATGCCCAATGGTTCGATGCTCGGTGGCCAAGCTGGTGGCACCGAGGACGAATTGGCGGAGGCGATCGAGATCGCACTTCGTGCCATTGGAAAACAGAACCTTGAAGGGGGCACGACCTTCAACCAGGAAATTGAAAAGGCCGTCCTGCCACACCGAAATTCTGCAAGCCGTTCGGCCCAGCCAACCGGAAAGAACCCCTGCGCCGGCGGCGAGGAAGGCGACACCCGTGAACGCCGCCCAGGCCTCGGGCGCCGGCAACCAGCCCGGCACCATCGAGACGGTCCGCTTGAAGAAGACGAAGTGACCCAGACCGAACGGGATCATGCACAGCCCGTAGAGAACGCGGGCGATGCGGACGCCCCGGTCTCCGGTGGCAAACCCGATGCGCTGCCGGTCCCAGTCGGTGGAGAACCATGTATAGAGAACCCATGCACCCGCCAGCATGACCACGGGCTCCGCGAGGCTATACCAGGGCA
>CAZAUW010000111.1:0-3986 GCA_964488295.1 uncultured Candidatus Peribacteria bacterium | reverse complement strand
AACAGCATCGGCAGACCCTGCGCCTGATGAAGCACCCAAAGTACCGAAGTATCTTTCCGCACGTGTCTCCAACGGAGGAGGGCCGAAAGCTCGTGTTGGCCCAGGGCGGTTCACGAAGCGGATTTACGCCGGCCGGTGGTATTACCGGTCATGGGGCGGACTTCATCATCATCGACGATCCGCTACCCGCAAGCGCGGCGAACGACGACGAAGCGCGGCAAAAAGTGAACGATTGGTACGACCAAAACGTCTACCAACGGCTCGATGACAAGGCCAAAGGCGTAATTATTGTGGCAATGCAACGCCTGCACTGCAACGACCTCACGGGCCATCTTCTACAACAAGAGGGATGGGACTGCGTGAAGCTGTCCGCAATTGCTCCGGAGGACGATGTGTTTTATGGTCGCGTGGTGCGACGCGCGGGCGAGGCCTTGCATGAAGAATTGGAGAATAAGGAGCAGCTCCGCGACGCGATGCTGAATATGGGCGCCAAGTCCTTCATGGCCCAGTACCAGCAGGATGTAAACGCCGGTCGAGAAGTGTAGCGGTGGAAAAGGCGGTCGAGAAGTGCAGCACCCTTGGTAGACTCGGTTTTTTTATCGGGGCATTGGGCCCTGGAAGAAGGCGGAGGCGACTGAGGAGTGTTTCGAGATATGGAACGATGGAGTTTGATCCGCCAAAGGGTGCTTCGGGACGGGGTAAGCATTCGTCAGATCCAGCGGGAAACCGGTTTTCACCACCAGACCATCAAGAAGATGCTTTTGCATTCCTCCCCGCCGGCTTTTGCATGCCCGGCGCGAGAGAAGTCCAAGCTCGGGGCCTACGTGGAGCGGATTTCCGCCATCCTTCAGGCCGAGCGCGACGAGAATATGCCCAAGAAACAGCGGCACACAGCCAAACGGATTTTTGAGCGGCTGCGTGAAGAGGGTTATCGCGGCGGCTATACCCAGGTCAAAGATGCGGTCCGGGAACTGCGGCGTACCTCGCAGGAAGTGTTCATGCCGTTGCGGCATGTTCCGGGCGAAGCGCAAATGGATTTTGGCCATGCCCTGGTCAAGCTTCACGGGCAACTGACGAAGGTTGCGTTTTTCGTGATGGTGCTGCCGCACTCGGGCGCGCTTTTCGTCGTGGCGTACGCCCGGGAGTGCCTGGAGACACTTCAAGACGGCCATGTACGGGCGTTTGCGTTTTTCCAAGGCGTCCCCCGCCGCATCTCCTACGACAATGCCCGGACCTGTGTGTCGCAGATCATCGGAGCACATGCCCGCAAACTCACCGACGGTTTCTTGCAGTTGCAGAGTCATTATCTGTTCAAGGAACACTTCTGCCGGGTCTACCGTGCCAACGAGAAGGGTGTGGTCGAGAGCATGGTGAAGTTCGTCCGGCTCAATTTCTTCGTGCCGGTTCCTGAGGTGAACAATCTCGAAGAACTGAACGGTCTTCTTAAACAACGTTGCCTGGAAGACCTGCAGCGCCGGGTTCGTGGCAAGAGTGGCACGAAACACGAACTGCTGCAGGAGGATCAAGCGGCCTTCCTGGCACTCCCCGCGGCGCCTTTTGATGCCTGCCGCAAGGTATCTACCGCGGCCGACCGGCTCTCGCTGGTGCGCTTTGATGCCAACGATTATTCCGTCCCGGTGCGTTACGCCCACCATGCCGTGGCGGTCAAAGGCTATCCGGACCGGGTCCTCATCTGCCGGGACGATCAGGTGATTGCCGAACACGCACGGCGCTGGGCCAAAGAAGAGATAGCATTTGAGCCGGTGCACTATCTTGAGCTTTTGGAGCGCAAACCGGGCGCGCTGGACTATGCTCGGCCCCTGGAGGAATGGGAACTGCCCGGGTGCTTCCCTCTTTTGCGCGGCCGCCTTCAAGAGGACGGAACCCAGGGGACCCGGGAGTACATTCGCGTGTTGCGCCTTCTGGAAAAACATTCGCTCAAACGGGTGACCCGCGCCATCGAGAAAGCTCTTAGCTTGCGCCGGTGCACCCGTGATGTGGTGGCCCAGTTCCTGTATCCCGACGAGTTGCCCGTGGTCCCCACCTTCACGCTCGATGGCCGCGAACATCTGCAAGGAATACGCTTGGACATGCCCGACCTGCGCGGCTACGCCCTCCTGGCGGGAGGGTTGAACTGATGCGCTTCCACGAGACGAGCGTGCAACGTCCCACCGTGTTGCTCGACCACTACCTCAAGAAGCTCAAGCTGCCCACGTTCCTGCGCGAGTACAAGACGACCGCTTCGGTGTGCGCCAACGAAAACCAGGATTTCGTCGCGTTTCTCTCTTGTCTTTGTGAGCGCGAACTCCTCGAGCGGGAACAGCGCGCCGCAGAACGCCGCATCCGGGACGCCCGGTTTCCGGTACTCAAGACGCTGGACCTCTTCGACTTTAGCGCCCAGCCCTCCATCAACCGCTCGCTCATCCTCGAACTCATGCGCGGGGAGTATCTAGACCAGCATGAGAACCTCCTGTTCCTCGGAAATCCCGGAACGGGCAAGACCCACTTGGCCACCGCTTTGGGGCATGCCGCCTGCGCACAAGGCAAACGGGTTCGCTTCTTTTCTGTCATCGACCTGCTCAACCAGCTGCTCGAGGCCAGGGAAGACCGGCAGCTCCAGCGGCTGCGCCGGCGTCTGGACGACTACCATCTCATCGTGCTCGATGAATTTGGGTATGTGCCCTTCTCCAAAGCCGGGGCCGAACTGCTGTTCGATGTGGTGAGCCGCGCGTACGAACGACAGAGCCTCATCCTCACCAGCAACTTGCCGTTCGAGCAATGGACGGAAATCCTTGGAAACGAACGGCTCACCGGCGCGCTCCTGGATCGACTTACGCATCGCGTCCACATCCTGGAAGCCAACGGCGAAAGCTACCGACTCAACGACGCCAAGAAACGCGCACGAAAAGAACAGCGAGAAAGTCCAGAAAAACCGCCCTCCCCTAGGGGAGGGGACCCTGAGAAAAATACCCCCTGAGGCACCTTGAAATACCGGATCCCTACCTACACAATGACGCCAAGGGGTGCTGCACTTCTAAGCCGCCACCCGCTGCACTTCTTAACCGCCGCGCACATCTTCAGGACATCGCCCAAAGTGCCGACCACAATGACGTCTAAACTCGAGCCGGTAAGTTCCGTTGCACCTTTGTCCTTCCCACCGTATCCAACGCGGTGTGATTTTGCGTCCACCCAGGTCAGCTATGGCCGCAGTTCGGGTAGAGTCCCGTTTTTTCGTCGCTCCGTCGATTGAGGGAATCGCGGACGAGTCGCAGTGTCGGAGGAACGGGAATTAGACTGCGGGATTCTTGTTGCCTCTTCTCGATCTCCATTACGGAGTTTGAGGTCGGGTCAATTATGGCTAGAACCACGGCCCGACCAAGAAACATCACACTAAGAGTACTTCGACTTCACGGCCTAGCGTCGACGCACGGATACTGGGGGATGGGGTCGCAGATGATGTACGATCCCTCGCCCTCCTTGAGCGGGCGCCTCTGATGATCGGTATGATGAGACTGAGGCTGGCCTTCGAGCCAGGCGCTGAATCGAACGACGTGTAGAAGCGACCGTAAGCTCGTTGGCTGGACCTGCACAAATCAGAATCGTTCTCTAGGCCCAGATTCCAAGGCAAGAAGGATTAGAATCAAATGACGAAGAAACGATTGGCAATTTGTCTAGGAATTCGCCCCGATGTCATCAGGGCCAGTCTAGTTCTGAATAAACTTCGGTCCATCGAAGAGTTCGACGTCAAGTTCATATGGTCTGGGCAGCATTATTCTGACAACCTCAAGGATATATTTTTCCGAGAATTGAGTGTCGCGGCACCAGAAGTGGAGCTCGGTGCAGGAGGAAGTTCTGACGCAGAAACCGTCGCGTCAGTCATTAGCAAGCTCTCGCCTGTTCTACAAGACATGCAGCCCGAGGCCGTCGTTTTCTTGGGGGACACGAATACAGTAATGGGTTCAATCGCGGCGGCGCAGCTCAATATC